>NZ_JBFUCB010000451.1:0-7467 GCF_056405435.1 Rhizobacter sp. P1_G5
GGCCGTGGTCGTGCGTCATCGCGACGACCAGGTCGAACTCGCCGCGGCGCGCGCGCATGAACACCGTGTCGGGCGCGTACGGGCCGCTCGCGTCGATGCCGTCAGCACGCGCGGCCTCGATGGCCGGGCGGATGATGCGGATCTCCTCGTCGCCGAACAGCCCGCCCTCCCCGGCATGCGGGTTCAGCCCCGCCACCGCGATGCGCGGCGCCGGCATGCCCCAGCGCGCGGCCGCCTGCCGCGAGATGCGCAGCGTCTGCAGCACCGCGTCGAAGGTCACCGCGTCGATCGCGCGGCGCAGCGACATGTGGATCGTCACGAGCACGGTGCGCAGCTCTTCGTTGGCCAGCATCATGCGCACCGGCGGCAGCGCTGCGCCAGCATCCACCGACAGCGCCTGCAGCATCTCGGTGTGCCCCGGGAACGCGACACCGGCGGCCGACAGCGCTTCCTTGTGGATCGGCGCGGTCACGATGGCCGCGATCTCCGCGCCGCGTGCCAGCCGCACCGCGTGCTCGATGCAGCGCGCTGCCGCCGCACCGGCCCGCGCGTCCACCTGCCCGACCGGTGCAGCGGCCAGGTCGGCCGGCAGGCCCGGCGGTGCGAGCACCGGGATGCAGCCTGGCGGCGCGGCGAGCGCATCGGCGGCATGCTCGATCGCGGCCACGGCCAGCCCCCCGCCGGTCCAGGCGACGGCGCGGCGCTGCACCGCGACATCGCCGATCACGAAGCAACCCGCCGACTGCGGGCCGCGGAACAGCTTCGCGATGATTTCCGGGCCGATGCCGCAGGCGTCGCCCTGCGTGATCGCGATGGGGGAGCGGGTCGTCATTCGATGCGGTCTTTCGGATCGGCGATTCAGATCAAGGGACGCGGCGGCAGCTTGCCATCGCCGTACAGGTCGGCGATGCGCTCCAGCGCCTGCACGTCGGTGAGGAACAGCTGCCCATTCTCGATGCGGTGCAGCCCGCGCTGCTCCAGCTTGCGCAAGGTCTTGTTGGTGTGCACCAGCGACAGYCCSAGCGCGTCGGCGACGTGCTGCTGCGTCAGCGGGAACGGCACGCCGTTGGCGCCGGCATCGGGCATCAGCGCGGCGGCGCGCCGGAACAGGTGCACCAGCAGCGTCGCCACCCGCTCGGCGGCGCTGCGCCGGCCCACCGACAGCAGGTTGTCGTCGACCAGCGCCTCCTCGTGCGCGGCCAGCCAGGTGACCGCGAAGCCGAGCCGCGGCGTGTGCTGGTGCAGCGACCACAGCGCATCGCGCTCGAACACGCACAGCCAGGCCTCGCCGAGCGCCTCGACGCCGTGCACCGCGGCATCGGTCATCTTCTGCTGCACGCCGATGAAGTCACCGGGCAGCAGGAAGTTCAGGATCTGCCGGCGCCCATCGCTCAGCGTCTTGTAGCGGAAGGCCCAGCCGGAGAACAGCGTGAACAGCGGCGCGTCGGTCGCCCCCTCGTCGATGATGCTGGCCCCGCTGTCGCGCCGCAGTTCGCGGTGCTTCAGCGACTGGATCAGCGCCAGCTCATCGGGCGAAGCCGGCACGAACAGCGGCAGCGCGCGCAGCGGGCAATCGCTGCACGGAACGCGCACCGCCGGCTGTGGCGATGCTGTGTCTTTTGACATGTGTGCGGCCCTCCGCGGCCGATAGATTGGAGGTTTCGGCCTTCCCGTGAACTCTCCAGCCCCGTTGTCCGTGTACCGCCTCCTCTATCTCAGCCATCTTGCGTCCGGTCGGGACTTCTCGGTGGTTGCCCAGATTCTGCACGTGTCCCGCGAACGCAACCAGCAGCTCGGCATCACCGGCGTGCTGGTGTTCGATGGCGCGCGCTTCTGCCAGCTGATCGAGGGCCAGCGCGCGCATGTCGTCTCGCTGGCGCAACGCATCCAGGCCGATCCGCGCCACACCGGCTACCGCGTGCTGTTCGAGAACGAGGACGGCGACGCGCGCCTGCAGCCGCGCTGGCGCACCGGTTACTGCGAGCCCGACGACCTCGACGTCTTCGAGGACGACGACGAGCTCACCCCGGCCCTGGCCCTGCAGGCCTTCATGCGGCGCGTGCCGGGCTGGGACCTGGTGTCCTGAACCCCGTGGACGAACCGGGCTTGTTTCGCTCGCTGCGCTGACTCCTGCGCGGGAATCTCCCCTCGAGGCGGCGCAGGCCTGCCCCTACGCTGCACAGCCAGGGTGCCTCCAGAGCAAGAAGTAGACGTGTGGCAGTTTCGTGCGGACATGACCGCACGCCAAGCTCCGCTGTGCATCGTCCGTCGCACGGATGACCGAGGAGACAAGATTGAGACAAGATCGTTCAACGCCGCGGCGAGGCTTCGCCCTGCGGCTGGGATGGCTCGCCGCGTTGCTGGCGGCCGGCTGCGGCGGTGGCGGGCATGAGGACGCGCCAGCGACGGCGTCACGCGCTCCGACCGAAGCCGCGCAGGCGGCCGACATCGACCTGCTCCCGCTGGTCAACCCGTTCGTCGGCACCAAGATCGGCAACCCGAACCCCGACAACCAGGGCACCGGCGGCGCGGTCGGCAACACCTTCCCCGGCGCGACGCTGCCGTTCGGCATGGTGCAGTACAGCCCCGACACCGGCTACGGCGAGTTCTACGGCTTCGGCGGCTACAACTACGACAAGGGCGTGATCCAGGGCATCAGCCTGATCCACTCCAGCGGCACCGGCTGCTCGATCCAGCAGGACATCTCGATGCTGCCGATCGTGGGCAACATCGCCAGCTCGCCCGGCACCCACATCGAGACCTACCAGGTCGGCTTCTCGCACGCCAACGAGCAGGCCGTGCCGGGCTCGTACCGCGTCGGGCTGAACAACGGCGTCAACGCCGAGCTCACGGTCACGAAGCGCACCGGTGCCGGCCGCTTCACCTGGCCGGCCACCAACGACGCGACGATGATCCTGAACATCGGCCGCAACGGCGTCGGCGCGCGCAGCGCGCAGCTGGAGATCGTCGGCACCGACTCGGTCCAGGGCTTCGTCGAGACCGGCGGCGTGTGCGGCGGCGGCGGCTACTTCGTCTACTTCCACGGCCAGTTCGACAAGCCGTTCGCGAGCTTCGGCACCTACCAGGGCGACACCGTGACCCCCGGCTCGCGCACCGCGGCACGCGCGCAGAACAACGGCGGCTGGGTCAAGTTCGCCGGCGGCGGGCAGGTGAAGCTGCGCATCGGCGTCTCGTACGTCAGCACCGCGAACGCGAAGCTGAACATGCAGACCGAGAACCCGGCCTGGGATTTCGACGCGCTGAAGAGCGCCGCGCAGGCGACCTGGAACGCGACGCTGAACAAGGTGCAGGTGACCGGCGGCACGAGCGACGACCGCACCAAGTTCTACAGCGCGCTGTACCACTCGCTGCTGCACCCCAACCTGTTCAGCGACGTGAACGGCCAGTACATCGGCTTCGACAACAAGACCTACACCGCGACCGGCTGGGACAAGTACGCGACCTTCTCCGGCTGGGACATCTACCGCTCGCAGGTGCAGCTGATCGGCTGGCTCGCGCCGAAGGAGGCGAGCGACATGGCGCAGTCGATGGTGGTCGATGCCGAGAAAGGCGGTGGCGGCTACCCGAAGTGGCCGACCGCGAACGATGACACCTGCGTGATGGTGGGCGATGCCGGCGCGGTGATCGTCGCCAACCTGTACGCCTTCGGCGGCCGCAGCTTCGACACCGCTGCCGCGCTGCGCTACATGGAGCAGGGCGCGACGCAACCCGGCACGCGCTCGCGCAACTGCGAGACGCGGCCGGGGCTGGCGGACTACCTGGGCCACGGCTACATCCCGATCGAGACACCCAACCTGTGGGGCGCGGCGGCATCGGCCGAGGAGTACGCGCTGGCCGATTCGGCGATCGCGCAGTTCGCCGCATCGCTCGGCGACACGGTCAAGCGCGACAAGTACCTGACGCAGGCGCAGATGTGGAAGCCGCTGTATTCCAACTTCAGCGGCTACATCCATCCGCGCACCGCGGGCGGCAGCTTCAAGAGCGCCTTCACGCGCACCGACGGCGCCGGCTTCGTCGAAGGCGACTCGGCGCAGTACACCTGGATGGTGCCGCAGAACTACCGCGGCCTGTTCGACCGCATGGGCGGCAACGCGGCGGCGATCACGCGGCTCGACGAGCACTTCACGCAGCTCGACTCGGGGCCGAACAGCCCGTACGCCTTCATGGGCAACGAGCCGGAGCACGGCACGCCGTGGGCCTACACCTTCGCCGGCGCGCCGTACAAGTCGCAGGCGGTGGTGCGGCGCATCCTGACCGACCTGTACAAGACCGGGCCGGACGGCCTGACCGGCAACGACGACCTGGGCGCCACCTCGGCCTGGTACGTGTGGGGCGCGCTCGGGCTGTATCCGGAGATCCCGGGGCTGGGCGGCTTCGTGGTCGGCAGCCCGCTGTTCCCGAGCACCGCGGTGCGCATGGGCAACGGCCGCACGCTGATGATCAACGCATCGAATGCCGGCGCCAACGGCACCTACGTGCAGAGCCTGAAGCTGAACGGCACCCCATCGACGCGCACCTGGCTGCCGCTCTCGCAGCTCGGCGCCGACACCACGCTCGACTTCGTGCTCGGTGCCGCCGCCAACACCGCCTGGGGCAGCGCCGCGGCCGATGCACCGCCCTCGTTCGACGCGCCGCGCACGACGACGAACGCGAGCGGCTTCTTCTCGGACTTCGAGGCCGGCATCGCGCAACCGGACTGGAACGACACCGTCGACTTCCAGGCCAACGTCGGCGGCTTCTGCTGCGGGCTGAACCACATGGAGACCTCGACGCGGCGCGAGAACATCGCGCACAGCGGCACGACGGCGCTGATGTACTCGGGCAACGACGCCGACGCGACGCGCTCGTTCTCGTACAACAAGGTGTTCGACGTGCGCATCCCGGTGAGTGCGGGCACCACGCTGTCGTACTGGATCTACCCGCAGAACTCGGCGCCGAACAGCGCCTTCGTCGCGGTCGACCTGATCTTCACCGACGGCAGCAGCCTGCGCGATTCGGGCGCGACCGACCAGAACGGCGTGCGGGTGCATCCGGAGTTCCAGGGCCGCGGCGGCCGGCTCGCCGGCAACACCTGGAACGAGGGAGGTGCGCCTGCGGCTCGGAGATTTCGCCGGTGACGTAGGCGTCGGCACCGGCGGCGATCGCCGCTTCGAAATACCCCTGCGCGCCGCCGGTGCACCACGCGACGCGCCGGATCGGTCGCCCCGCCCCCGGGTCGACAACGACCGGCGCCCGGTTCAGCCGCAGCGTCAGCAGCGCCGTCAGCGCCGGCACGGTCAGCGGCTGCGCCGGGCTGCCGATCCAGCCCAGCTCCTGGTCGCCGAAGCGGCCGTCGGCCATGAAGTTCAGCCGCACGCCGAGCTGCGCGTTGTTGCCGAACTGCGGGTGCGCATCCAGCGGCAGGTGGTAGGCCAGCAGGTTCACCTGGGCCGCCAGCAGCCGCTCGATGCGGCTTTTCAGCCAGCCGGTGATGCGGCCGTCATGGCCTTTCCAGAACAGGCCGTGGTGCACCAGCAGCGCGTCGGCGCCGCGCTCGACCGCGGCCTCGATGAAGGCCCGGCTCGCGGTGACCCCGGACACCAGCTTGCGCACTTCGGGTTTGCCCTCGACCTGCAGACCGTTCGGCCCATAATCGCGGAAGCGGCCCACGTCCAGCAGCGTGTTCAGGTAGGACTCGATTTCGGAGCGTGCGGCCATGACACAGGACCCTGTTGATGCGCAAGACGTGGCTGATTTTCTCCCAGGCCGTGACGGTGGCCGTGGCCGTGCTGTTCGTGGTCGCGACGCTGAAGCCGGACTGGGTGCGCCGCCAGCCGGGCAACGGCCTGCCGAGCATCGTGTCGATCAGCCAGGCGCCGTCGATCCAGCAGGTGTCGCTGCCGCCCGGCGGCAGTGCGCCGAGCTACAGCAGCGCCGCGAAGCGCGCCTCGCCCGCGGTCGTCAGCATCACCGCCAGCAAGGCGCCGGCGCGCAGCCCGCACGCCGAGGATCCGTGGTTCAAGTTCTTCTTCGGTGAACAGGGCGCGCAGCAGCGCGAGCAGCCGCAGGTGGGTCTCGGCTCCGGCGTGATCGTCTCGCCCGAGGGCTACCTGCTGACCAACAACCATGTGGTCGAAGGGGCCGACGACATCGAGGTGCAGCTGGTCGACGCGCGCCGCGCGAAGGCCAAGGTGGTCGGCAGCGATCCCGACACCGATGTCGCGGTGCTGAAGATCACGCTCGACAAGCTGCCGGTGATCGCGTTCGGCAGCGCCGAGACGCTGCAGGTGGGCGACGTGGTGCTGGCGATCGGCAACCCATTCGGCGTCGGCCAGACGGTCACCTCGGGCATCGTCAGCGCGCTCGGCCGCAACCAGCTGGGCATCAACACCTTCGAGAACTTCATCCAGACCGATGCGGCGATCAACCCCGGCAATTCGGGTGGCGCGCTCGTCGACACCAACGGCAACCTGCTGGGCATCAACACCGCGATCTACTCGCGCAGCGGCGGCAGCCTGGGCATCGGCTTCGCGATCCCCGAGACCACCGCGCGCCAGGTGATGGAAGGCCTGATCCGCGACGGCCAGGTCACGCGCGGCTGGATCGGCGTCGAGCCGCGCGACCTGACGCCGGAGATCGCCGAGACCTTCAACCTGCCGATCAAGGAAGGCGTGCTGATCACCGGCGTGCTGCAGAACGGGCCGGCCGCGAGCGGCGGCCTGCGCCCGGGCGACGTGGTCGTGAAGGTGGCCGAGACGCCGGTGGGCAACACGGTGCAGCTGCTGGCCGCCGTGGCGGGACTGAAGCCGAAGGAGAAGGCGCTGATCGGCGTGCAACGCGGCGACAAGGCGCTGGAGATCAGCGTGCTGGTGGCGCAGCGGCCGCGCGGCAAGGCGGCGCCGCGCGAGGAGTGATCCCCGCGGCGGTCTGACCTCGCGGGGTCAGACCTTCTGCGTGGTGTCTTCCGGCGCCTGCGTGTGCTTGATGAACAGCACCGAGGCCCAGATGCCGACCTCGTACAGGATGCACATCGGGATCGCGAGCGCGAGCTGCGAGACGATGTCGGGCGGCGTCACGACGGCGGCGACGATGAAGGCCAGCACGATGAAGTAGGCGCGGAAGGCCTTCAGCTTCTCGAGCGTGACGATGCCCATGCGGGCCAGCACCACCACGACGATCGGCACCTCGAAGGCGGCGCCGAACGCGACGAACATCGTCAGCACGAAGCTCAGGTACTCCTGGATGTCCGGCGTGGCCGCGATGGTCTTCGGCGCGAAGTTCTGGATGAACGCGAACACCTTGCCGAACACGAAGAAGTAGCAGAACGCGACGCCGATGAAGAACAGCAGCGTGCTCGAGATCACCAGCGGCAGCACCAGCTTTTTCTCGTGCGTGTACAGCCCCGGCGCGACAAAGGCCCACACCTGGTACAGCACCACCGGCAGCGCCAGCAGGAAGGCCGACATC
>NZ_JBFUCB010000452.1:0-5095 GCF_056405435.1 Rhizobacter sp. P1_G5
CGGTTCGACCACACGCCGTTCAAAGCATCGAGGGAGCCGCAGCCAACAGCTATGGCTTCGATGCGAACGGGAACATCGCGAGCGCGACGGCGGGCAAGTACCGTGGGATCACCTTCACCGGCTTCAACCTGCCGGACAGCCAGACAGGCGTGCAAGGGCCAGCAGGTGGCCCGAGCTATGTGTGGAGCTACGACGAAGACCACGCGCGCATTCGGGAGGTGCGGACGATTCCGAGCGGCACCAACGCCGGCACAAGAACGACGTGGTACCTGCATCCGGACAACACCGGTGGGCTGGCCTTCGAGAGCGAGGTCAATGCGCCGACGATGCCGAGCGCAGCCAATCCTGCGGTCACGAGCAATCGCCACTACCTGAGCGCGGGTGGCCAGAGCCTCGGCGTGCTGGTCACCACCGGCGCACTGCCCACGCTCGGTGCATCACAGACCGCACCAGCAGTGCAGTCCAGCATGGCAGCAGTGAAGCTGGAGTACTGGCACAAGGACCACCTGGGCAGCATCGCGGCGACGACCGACCATAACGGCGACGTGACGGCCCGCGATGCGTACGACCCGTTCGGCAAGCGGCGCTTCGCCAACGGCAACTACGACGCCGCAGGCACTCTGGTGATCGACTGGAGCCCAACCGTCAACGGCGGCACGGACCGCGGCTTCACCGGCCATGAGCAGCTCGACGACATCGGGCTCACGCACATGAACGGGCGCATGTACGACGCGTCCATTGGGCGTTTCCTGTCCGTCGACCGCGCGGTGACGCAGCCCTATGAACTGCAGAGCTACAACCGCTACAGCTATGTGGAGAACCGGCCACTGAACAGCACGGACCCGAGCGGGTGGAATCCGAATGAGCTGACGCAGAAGAAATGGAGTTGGCCGCTGCCGTTGCCGGACCCCGAGCAGCATCCGTCGCAGCCTCCGCCGCTGCCGCTGCCGAAGCCCCAGGAAATGAAGGAAGTGAAAATCACTGGCAATGGAGCAGTGAATCCCGGCTGCACCGGTGCGTGCCTGACCGTTCTCAGGGCGGAGATTGACAAATACAACAAGCGAATGCTCGCGGGCGGCTACGTGCGGTCACTGATGGGCGGCTCGCTGGTCATGCAAAGGCCGAAGCCTGTTGTGGTGCGACTCCCCAGCCTGACTCCTTTGCAGCTTTACGCGCTTCTCGCCGGGGAAACTCTGGTGTTGGTCCAAGAGGCGACTGAGATTCCTGGAAGCAGTACGATGGCCGGGCCGTATGCGTTCTTGCAGCAGGCCGCTGATGGACTATCGACTGGGGCAAATAGCGCAAGCCTGCCACCGGGTGGGCCGGACGAGGATGGCGGCGACAACTCGAAGCCCAAGCGAATCACCAACGAGAAGCACCATCCCAACTCGAGAAGTCCCGAGCCGAAGAATGTCGATCAGCTCTACGAGAACTCGGTCGTCGACAAGAATGGTGTCCGATGGGCAAAAGACGCGGATGGCACAATCCACCGCTTCTCGAAGCCTAGCAATGGCGAGACGCATTGGAATGGATCGACTGGTGGGGTTGACCCCATTCAGCCGAAGAATATTCCAGTTGAAATTAGAAGGCTGCTTGATTTCAAAGGTTAATCACTATGATCGTCGGAGATCCATCGGTACTCGCCATCGAATCGAGCATTACTCAGCCATATGAGCGTCTCAGTAGCCGTGCGCTAGGCTTTTTTATCATCCACGTCGATGGTAAGAGCTATGGTGTTCGTTCGCCGGAAGCCACATTGCTTGCCAGCTCATTCGATGCCGTGAGGCGTCGAATTGCCAGGCGCGGAGGGCACCGCGCCGTCTTCGGTTCAGAGCCGAATGCAGCCGAGCTCGCTACTGCTGTACAAGCGGCGATGTATGACGAAGATCGTCAGGACGACAACTTCTTTGGCATGTCGGCAGACGTCCTGCGAGACGTATTGGCATCCAATGAAATCGTATGGGCTCCTGATGGAGATGCAGCCTTCGATGATGGAGGGCATGTTCTCCAGTTCGATCAAGGCGACAAGGTTCGCTTGATTGCCTTCAAGAATGCCAGTCCACAAGAAAATATTGCGAGCACGCTAGCTCAAATCTGGATGGATGCCGGCCAGTTCTATGAGCTGCTAGACCGGTGGCAACGCCTCTTCGAGGCTGAGTGGGTTGCTGCCTTGAAAGGGGCGATCAAGCATTGACGGCCAAATCTCATCGGCATCTGCAAGGCTGGGCCGCCAGGAAGCTTGGTCGGTGCAAATGGAATCTTCGGACCACCGAAGAACAGTGGCGGTGGCCAGAGTATTGACATACCAGCAAACGGGAGCAGACCTCATGAAACCCTTCATTACCCTAAATTGATGTCAAACGGGAAGAGGTTCTTCGGCTATCAATGCAAAGCAATGGATGGCAAGTCTCTTGGAGATCTGTTCAAAGGCCTGCGACTGGTCACGTACGTTTTACCCGAGGGGCACACGCTGCGGGCGGCGTGGGAGTCAGCGTTCATCTTTAACACCGGAGCCGTGCTCGAGTTTTCCTCTGCGTGCACGCAGGTTGTTGATTGGCAAGAAGTCGGCAGTCTCAACATTCGCCTGACCCATGGTCCAGTGGAAGGCGCAGCCATGACGTCTTGCAGCGGGAATGAGAGTTCATTCGAGGCGCTCGAGATCATTGCGGTTGAGAAGGTGATCTACGAAGACGAGGATGTCGTGGTCGAATGCGGGCTTCTGCTCCGCGGAGTGAACGGCGAAGAAGTCATCGTTGCTGCTGGAATCCCTCCCGGTTCGGTCTCGATGCAGATGCCGTGCTCACCTGCGGAGTTGTTTGAGTCGCAGTTCCCGTTGTCTGCGTGTAGGCGCGAAGCTGTATGACGAGCGGTGCAGTGGCGTAGGTTGCTCCAAGGCGATCATGAAATGAAGGCATGACCATGACTCGAACCTACCAGTTCGTACTTCCTGCAGAATTCGATGCGCGCGCGGAATATGAGGCTGAACAGCGTGGCCTGCTCGACTACGTCAAGGTCCGCTTTGAGGCCGGTGCTACTTACAGCGTTTGTTTCTTCACTCCATCGCGCATTGCGGTGGGGCTGGACTTCATTCGCGAGGGGGGCGAAGCATGTATGGCCGACCCGGGAATGATCGTTGTGCCAACCGTGACCAGAGGTGAAATGGAGAAAGCCGTTCAGTACTTGACCTCGTCGAACTACTTCAGACGACTTCTTCCTGACACTTGACGCAATTCGGCGCGTCGGGCGCTTGGGCGTGAGCGCCTCGTGCTCAAGTTCTGGTAAGCATCCTCAGCTCGGCACGCACTGCACGCAACCAGGGTGCCGAAGGCCGTGCGATCGCGCCGCGCCCGTAGCGCTGCGCATCGAGCGTGCGCAACAGCGTGGCCAGTGGCGCGCCCCGCGGCCCGAAGCGCGCCTCGACCGCTGCCGCCAGCCCGCGCGGCGTGTCATGCGGCAGCGCCACCAGCCCCACCCGCTGCAGCGCGGCGCGCAGCTGCCGCGCCTGCCGCTGCCACGGATCCTGCCGATGCCGGTCCCACCATGCCCAGCCGGCGCCCAGCAGCGCCAGCGTGCTCAGCGCGCCGATCAGCAGCAGCGCCAGGTCTTCCCAGCTCGGCGAGCTGAAGCCCAGGTTCTTCAGYAGGTCAAGCTGCTGGCCGCGCGAGTAGTTCAGCACCCACTGGTTCCAGCGGTTGTTGACGGATTCCCACGCGCCGCGCAACTGCGCCAGCAACTGCGGGCTCATCGAGCCGAGCGCACCCGCCACCAGCCCCGGTTGCGGCGCGAGCCGCGTGCTGCGCGCGACGCGGTCGGGCGCCACCGCGGCCGTCGGGTCGGCGCGCACCCAGCCGATGCCCTCCTGCCAGTACTCGGCCCAGGCATGTGCCGAGCTCTGGCGCACGATGTAGTAGCCGTCCACCGGCGCCGGGTCGGTGCCCTGGTAGCCGGTGACGACCCGCGCCGGCACGTCCATCGCCCGCATCACGACGACGAAGGCGGCAGCGAAGTGCTCGCAGAAGCCCAGCTTGCGGTCGAGCCAGAACTCGTCGACCGTGGCCCGCGGGTTGGTCTCGCCGTACACGCCCGGCGCGAGCGTGTAGCTGAAGCCGTCGCCGGCGATGTGCTGCAGCACCGCGCGGGCCAGCGTGCCCGAATCGGCGCGCGCGAGATCGGGCCGGTTCATGAACTGATGGGTCCAGGCGATCGTGCGCGGGTTGTAGCCGGTCGGCAGCTGCACGAACTCGCGCAGCTCGTCGCCGCGTTTCAGCGGGCCGTGCTGGAAGCGCGTGTGGGCGACGGCCGTGAAGCGCAGCCGCTCGGTGACCGCCCGCTGCGTGCGCCACGACAGATCATCGCGGCGCGACACCGGCAGGTTCTCGATCGGCTCGACCTCGGTGGTCGCCTCCAGCAGCGGCAGCAGCGGCAGCCGCAGCGGTTCGAGCGTGACCTCGTAGCGGTATGCCGGCCCGTCGGTGCGCAACGCGCCGCGCAGCGGCGGCGCGAACTCGGAGCGCACCAACGGTCGCCATTCCTCGCCGTCGTAGCGCGCGAGCACCGGGCCGCGGAAGTACATCGATTCGGGCGGCGGCACCGGCCCGAGGAAGCGGATGCGCATCGCGACGCTGTCGTCCTGCGCGACCTCGGCGACCGAGCCCATGCGCATGCTGTTGGACAGGCCGGTCTTCGACAGGCCGTCCTGCGGCACGCCCCACAGCGGCCCCAGGCGCGGGAACATCACGAACAGCAGCACCATCACCGGCGCGCCCAGCGCCGCGCTGCGCAGCGCGAGCCGCGCCGCCTTGCGCAGCTGCGGCTGGCCGACCGGCATGTGCGCGAGCACCAGCGCGGTGAGCAGGCCCCACACCGACAGCAGCATCGCGGCCGCGACCGGCAGCGACTGCGAGTACAGGAAGTGCGTCAGCACCAGGAAGAAGCCGAGGAAGAACACGACGAAGGCATCGCGCCGGGCGCGCAGCTCCAGCGTCTTCATCGCCATCAGCACCACCGCGAGCGTGATGCCCGGCTCCTTGCCGAGCAGCGTGCGGAACGAGAACAGCGTCAGCCCGACCGCGAGCGCCAGCAGCCCGGCGCGCGC
>NZ_JBFUCB010000453.1:0-5059 GCF_056405435.1 Rhizobacter sp. P1_G5
CGGCAACCCAGGCCGGCAGTAGACGACCGGCCGCATCGGAGGCGAGAAGATGAAGTACCCCACAGCAACCCAGGGCCCCGCGAGCGATCGCCGGGCGCACCGAGGCAGCATCCGGTTCGCCGGCGCCGCGCTGCTCGCCACCATGGCCGCGGTCCTCGCGGCCTGCGGCAGCGGCAGTTCCAGCGATTCATCCAGCCTCACGGTGGAAGGCGACGTGCCGCTCGCGTACACGCAGCGCGTCAACACGATGGGCATGAACCCGACCAACGGCGCCCCGTACGCCCAGGGCGGCGACCTGATGATCCGCGAGAAATCCTCGCCGAGCGCGCCCGAGCACAACATCACGAAGGACATCACCCAGGGCCACGGCGACGTGTCCGACCCCGAGGTGTCGTTCGACGGCAAGAAGATCGTCTTCGCGCTGAAGTGCGAGACCTCCAACACCTCGATGATCAACGGCGCCAAGGCCTGTACCGGGCGCTGGAACATCTGGGAATACGACATGACGAAGAGCGGCCTGACCGGCGGCAGCTTCAAGCGTCTGACCAGCTCCACCGACRGCGACGACGTCGACCCGGCCTACCTGCCGGCCGGCAAGGGCTTCGTGTTCTCGTCGAACCGCCAGGGCACCTCGTTCTTCAACCAGGGCGTCGGCGGCAACCGCTTCGCGCTCGACGAGTACGAGCGCGAGCGTGTGTTCAACCTGCACACGATGGATGCCACCGGCGGCAACATCACGCAGATCTCGGTCAACCAGAGCCATGACCGCAACCCGGTCGTGCGCCCCAACGGCGACATCATGTTCTCGCGCTGGGACCACGTCGGCATGCGCAACCACTTCAAGGTGTTCCGCGTGAAGCCCGACGGCACCGACATGTTCGTGCTGTACGGCGCACACAGCGAGGGCAACAGCTTCCTGCACCCGCGCGACATGGACCCGAAGGGCAAGTTCAAGGGTYTCCTCGCATCCGACCTGATGCCGCTGTCGCGCACCAAGGAAGGCGGCGGCTTGGTGCTGGTCGACGCGGCCAACTACTCCGAGCAGAACACGCCGGCCAACCCGAGCGTCGCGGCCCAGGGCGGCCAGTACTACCCGACCGAACAGGCGCTGAACATCGACGGCGGGCTGTCGGCGTACGGCCGCATCACGACGCCGTTCCCGCTGTGGGACGGCACCGATCGCGTGCTGGTCGCCTACCGCCCCTGCGAAGTGACGAAGAACGGCAAGGTGGTGCCGTGCGCCACGCTGACCGATGCCGAGAAGGCGCGCCTGGCCGATGACAACCGGCTGGAAAGCGAGGTCGAGGCCGACGGCGTGAAGGACAACGTGCCGCCGCCGTACGGCATCTACATGTTCGACCCGAACGACCCGAAGAAGGGCCTGCAGCCGATCGCGCCGCCGCCCCCGGGCTTCATGAACACCGACCCGGTGCCGCTGCAGTCGCGCGCCGAGCCGAACGCCACCGACCCGACCCCGGTCGACCCGACGCTGGCCGCCCAGAAGCTCGGCCTGCTCGAAGTGCGCAGCGTCTACGACACCGACGGCCTCGGCCGCATGGGTGACCCGGTGATCGCGGCGGCCGACCTGTCGGCCACCTGCACCACCGCGATCGCGAAGACCGCGCCGACCGACCCGCTGGACACCCGCGCCCAGGTCGCCGACCTCGTCAAGATGAAGGACCCGGCCAGCCCGGCCTATGGCTGCGCGCCGGCCCGCTTCATCCGCGCCTTCCGCGCAGTGGCGCCGAGCCAGGGCATGGGCGTGCGGGCCGCGATCGGCGAGACCGATTTCGAGCCGCAGCAGATCCTCGGCTACGCGCCGATCGAGCCGGACGGCTCGTTCAAGCTGCAGGTGCCGGCCGACACCCCGATCGGGCTGGCGGTGGTCGATGCCGAAGGCCGTGCCTTCCAGACCCACACCAACTGGATCCAGGTCCGCCCGGGCGAACGCCGCACCTGCGACGGCTGCCACAGCCCGCGCCGCGGCGGCGCGCTGAACTCCGGTGCGGTCGCCAACACGATCCCGTCGGGCTGGTTCGACAACCTGGCGAGCGCCCACCAGTCGGGCGAGACGATGGCCGGCACCCGCACGCGCCTCGACCCGAACGTGCTGAAGCTGATGACCGACATGGTCTCCTCCGACGTCTGGGCCGACACGGCCAAGGCCGGCGTGACCGCGCGCAATTCGATCAGCATCAAGTACAAGAACAACACCGATCCGAAGGACGACCTGCTGACCGCCGCCCCGACCGACGGCGTCATCAACTACCCGGACCACATCCAGCCGATGTGGACGGTCAGCCGCGGCGTCAACGGCGCCGGCACCTGCGTGACCTGCCACGCCGACCCGGCCAAGCTGGACCTGAGCGCGACGATCGCCGGCACCGGCCGCAATGCGTCGTACGAGCGCCTGCTGATCGGCGACCCGGTCATCGACCAGGCCACCGGCCTGCCGAAGACCCACCTCGAGGAAGGCGTGCCGATGATCGACCGCGAGCCGGCGATGGTCGACACGATGGCCAGCGAAGGCGATGCCCTCGGCATGGGGCGCAAGAGCCGGCTGCTGGAGATCCTGTCCGGCGCGACGCTGATGGCCAGCGCCGATGCGCGCACGCTGTACCCGACCCCGGCGGCAGGCGCGCCGGACCACGCCACGCTGCTGACCAAGGCCGAGAAGCGCCTGCTGGCCGAATGGATCGACCTCGGCAGCAAGTACTACAACGACCTGTCCGCAGGCGGCGTGAAGGGCATCGGGCAGATCACCCAGGCCTCGTTCGAGTCCGACGTGTACCCGATCCTGCGCAGCACCTGCGCGGCCGGTTGCCACCAGGGCATCGGCAGCGACGAGATCGCCGCCGGCAAGGCGTTCCGCGAGAACCGCTTCGTGTTGCTGGGTGACGCGGAGGGCGATTTCAATGTCACACTGACGATGATCAACGACGCCTGCCATCCGGAAGCCAACTCGCTGCTGAAGCGGCCGTCGACGATCCCGCACCCGGCGGGCGCCGCGAGCTCGCCGACCGCGGTGCTGCCGGTGGGCAGCGCGAACTACGTGACGATCGCCAACTGGATCAAGAAGGGCTGTACCACCCCATGACGCACGCGTCTCCCAAGGCACCTGCGCGCGCACCCTGGCGGGTGCCGCTGCGCGCGGCGGGTGCCTGCCTCGCCGCAGCCTGGCTCGCCAGCTGCGGCGGTGGCGGCAACCCGCTGGGCAACCCGTCGACGATCAACAACCCGGCCGGCGCGTCGGGCCAGCGCCTGTCGTACGCCTACTTCCAGAAGTGCATCAACCCGATCTTCCTGGCGGCGCTGCCGATCACGCACAACGGCACGACCACCACCAACACCTGCGCCGGCTCGGGCTGCCATGACACGGTGGCCGGCACCGGCGGCGCGTTCCGCATCGCCACCGGCGCAACCGCGCTGGACGTGACCGACCCGGCCAACACGCCGGACGTGATCCGCCAGACCGACATGTACAAGAACTTCTACTCCGCGCAGGGCGAGGTGGTGGAAGGCTCGACCACGCAGAGCCGGCTGCTCGCGAAGCCGCTGCTGATCAACGTGCTGCATGGCGGCGGGCAGATCTTCCCGAACGACCAGGATGCCAACGTCAAGCTGATCGAGTACTGGATCACCCACCCGTCGCCGTCGGGCCAGGACGAGTTCAGCACCGCGACCTACAACATGTTCACGCCGGCAGACCCGAACACGGGGACCTGCAATACAAATTGACAACAATGCCAGCATGACCCTCGCCCTCTCGCCCGAGTCGCACCCACGCCGTTTTCACGCCCACCTTCGCCACGTCCTTCAAAGGCTGGCGCTCGCCTGTGCGTTGGGCGTTGCTGCGCTGCCGGCGGTGGCCGCGGACACCCCGCCCGAGCGGCTGCAGGTCAGCGACCCCTACATCGAGATGCACACCGGCGCGGGCCGCGGCTACCCGGTGTTCCACATCGCCGAGAAGGGCGAGTGGATCGAGGTGCTGCTGCGCCACACCGACTGGTTCAAGGTGCGCACCGACAAGGGCAAGGAAGGCTGGGTCACGCGCGCGCAGCTCGAGACCACGCTGACCGAGGCCGGCAGCACCAAGACCTTCCGCGACGTGCTGCTCGACGACTACCTGAATCGCCGCGTCGAGTTCGGCACCGGCTGGGGCCGCTTCAAGGGCGAGCCGATGCTGAAGATGTGGACCGGCTACCGCCTGTCGGACACGCTGTCGCTCGAAGCCACGCTCGGCCAGGTGCAGGGCGTGTTCTCCGGCAGCGATTTCTGGCATGCCAACCTGATGGTCGAGCCCTGGTCCGACAAGCGCCTGTCGCCGTTCTTCGCGGTCGGCTTCGGCAAGTTCAAGAACGTGCCCAATTCGACGCTGGTCGACGCGGTCGGCACCAACTCCAAGATGGCCGACGCCGGCATCGGCGTGCGCTACCACCTGTCCGACCGCTTCGTGCTGCGGGCCGACTGGTCGCTCTACACGGTGTTCATCGACGACACCCGCAGCGCCGAGTACCGTGCCGCCACGGTCGGCTTCTCCTTCTTCTTCAATTGACGGCCATGCGCAAACTCCAACGTCTTGTCCTCGCGGCCTGCCTTGCCGCGCCGTTCGCGGCGCAGGCCCAGAACCAGCAGCAGGTCGTCGAACCCGGCAACGAGCAGGTGATCGTGCCGCAGGTCGATCGCCGCCCGGTGAACGTGCCGAAGATCCCGTCGAACGACTTCGAGTTCGGCCTGTTCGGCGGCACCTACAGCACGCAGAACTTCGGCGCCAACGCCGTCTCGGGCCTGCGCGTGGGCTACCACATCACCGAGGATTACTTCGTCGAGGCCGTCTACGCCCAGACCAAGGTGAGCGATGAATCGTTCCGGCAGATCCTGCCCGGCGGCGTGCTCTCCGACGACAGCCAGAAGCTGCGCTACTACAACGTCTCGATCGGCGTGAACGTGCTGCCGGGCGAGATCTTCTTCGGCCGCAACACCGCGAAGGCGTCGGCGGTGTACCTGATCGGCGGCGACGGCAGCACCAAGTTCAACGACCAGCGCAAGCAGACCTTCA
>NZ_JBFUCB010000454.1:0-5053 GCF_056405435.1 Rhizobacter sp. P1_G5
CGACCGTGAACAGCGCGCCCAGCGTGGTGCCCGCCGCGTCGCGCGCCTGGCCGAACTCCGGCCAGAAGACGAGGGCGACGCCGGCCAGCCCGAGCAGGCCGCCAGCGATGAAGCGCGGCCCGACCGCGACGCCGAACAGCCAGCGTGCGCCGAGCCCGGTGATCAGCGGCGAGGCCGAGTAGCTGACCGCGACCAGCCCCGACGGCAGCAGCCGCTCGGCGTGGTAGACGCACAGGTACGACACGCCGTACAGGAACATGCCCTGCAGCGCGAACCAGGCGTGCTGGCGCGGCGCGAAACGCAGCGAGATGCCGCGCGCCGCGGCGAACGCGAGGATCACCGCGCTGGCCAGCGCGAAGCGCAGCGCGACGCCGAACTCCGGCGTCGTGACGCCGACCTGGTACGTGATCGCATGCCAGGTCGTGCCCCAGGTCAGCACGCAGGCGGCGAACAGCTGCCAGTTGCGAAGATGGACCACCTCAGAACTTGATGCTCGCGCTGCCGGCCAGCCCGCTGCGCAGCCCGCATTCGATGCCCTCGACGATCACCGCGTTCATGCCGAAGGTGATCTTGCCGTCGAGCCGCTCGTCGGCCCGGTAGCTCGACAGCGTGTCGCCCGGCTCGTGCCCCGGCTCGCCGGTCTCGGGGTCGACGTTCGGGATCGGGCAGCGCGGGCAGGGCTTGACCAGCCGCAGCCGCACCAGCCCTTCGGGCGTGTCGAAGCGGATCTCGTCGAGGAAATCCTCGCCGTGCGCGTCCAGCCCGTCCAGCACCAGGTTCGGCCGGAAGCGCGCCATCGTCGCCGCGGCCACGCCCTTGCGCGCGAGGCGCTCGTTCAGCTCGTCGAGCGAGGCCTGCGAGACCACCAGCAGCGGAAAACCGTCGCTGAACGCGTTCTCGGCATCGATGTCGCCGCTCCATTGCTTGCTCGACAGCCGCTTCTGCTCGGGGTCGAAGCGCGCCAGGCGCAGCGGGAACTTCACGTCGCTGCTGCCCGGCGCCGCCAGGAAATCGCTGAACCACTGCGCCGCCAGGTCGCCCATGTCGTAGGCCGCGACGGTGTCGTTCCAGACGGTGACCTGGCGCGGCGCCTCCACCGCATCGAGCGCCAGGTGCAGCGCCAGCATGCCGGGCGCGCGCAGCACCAGCTCGGTGTGCTTCAGCGTCGTGCGGATCAGCGCCATGCGCGGCAGTTCGCGCTGGCTCACGAAGCGGCCGGCGGCATCGACCACCATCCACGCGCGGTCGAACTCGAGCCCGGTCTCGATCAGCAGCGATTCGTCGAGCGCCACGCCGGCACAGCTCTTCACCGGGTACACGTGCACGCTGCGCAGCGTCACCTGCACATCCCCCTCCGCCAGCTCGCTCACTTGAACAGCCCCTTCAGCTTGTCTTTCAGTTGGTCCTTGGTCGACGGCTGCGGCCCCGAGGCCGCGCCGCTCGCTGCCGACGGCAGGCCGAGCTTGCCGCGCAGGCTCTCCTTGAGCTTCTCCTCGGCCTTGCCGGTCACCTCGCTCTTCAGCACCTGGGCGGCGATCTGCGACCACTGGATCTTCCAGTCGATCGCGTCCAGCGGCCCGGTCAGCAGCACCGGCACGGTCACGCCCTTCAGCGCCGCGAGGTCGGCGCCGTCCTGGCCCTTCGTGGTGTTGGCGACCGTGGCGCGCGCGGTGTAGTCGATGCGGCTGCGGCCGATGTCGACCATGCCCGAGCCGTTGAGCCGCAGGAACGGGCTCTTGGCATCGAGGTCGGCGTTGCGCGCGATGCCGTCGGTGATCACGAAGCTGGCCGTCAGCTCCGAGAAATCGGTCTTCTCGGCTGTGTTCGATTTCTGCGCGCTGTCCTGCTTCATCGACAGCGCCGCCTTGGCCTGGCGCAGGCTCTTCGCGAGGTTGACGCCCTTGATCGCGCCGTCGCGCAGCTGCAGCGCGGCGGTGCCCTTCAGCCGCGCCTTCATCTCGTTGACGCTGCGCCCGGCCGTTTCGATGTCGGCGACCACGCGGCCGGTGCCTTCGAGGATGTCCTTCTTCGCGACATCCTTCAGCAGCGTGTTGACGTTGACGCCGGTGGCCGTCGCCTTCACCGCGACGCGGCTCGCGCGCGCATCGGCGAACGCGGTCGCGTCGAGCACGCCGCCCCAGGTCTTGCCGTACAGCTTGCTGACGCGCAGCATGCCGCCCTGCAGCGAGGCATCGAGCGCGGCATCGCTGACGCGGTAGGTCTGGTACGCGAAGCTGCCGATGCGCAGGCTGAACTCGCCCTGCAGCGCGCGCAGCGGCGACAGGTCGACCGGTGTGTCGGCGGCCGGCTTCTCGGTGGCGGCGGGCGCCGGGGCCGGTGCCGTGCTGGACGGCGGCAGCAGCCGGTTCAGGTCCAGCGCCTCGAAGTTGGCGGAGGCCTTCACGGTGATCGGTGTGCCGGCGAGCGTGACGGCACCTTCGCTGCGGAACGGGTTGGCGTTGATCTGCCCGGCCAGCGTCCAGTGCGCCGCCTGCGGCGACGCGTCGGCCTTGCCGCGCATGTCCAGCACCAGCGGTTGCAGCGACGGCTCCTGGATCTTCAGCTGGGCGGCCAGCGCGTCGAGCGCGAACGCGCTCTTGGCGGGCTGCAGCTGCAGGTCGGCGCGCACCGTGCCGGCCAGCTCGCGTTGACCGCTGGTTCCTTTCATGCTGCCCTTCAGCGTGGCCTCGAAACCGGGCACCTTGACCATGTCGAAGCTGCCGCCGGGCGCCGCCGACTTGAAGCTCGCATCGACCGCGGTCGGGCCTTCGAGCGACAGCTTGCCGCTCAGCGCGCTGCCGGTCAGCGCCTCGCCCTTCACGTTCAACTCGGGCCAGTCGAGCGTGGCCGACAGCGGCTGGCCGCCCTGCGTGCCGGCGAGCTTGACCTGCAGCGCATTGAGCGACAGGTTGCGCGCCGCCGGGTCGAACGCGAAGTGCTTGATCTGCACCCGGCTGCCCGCCAGCTTCAGCGAACCGAGCGTCGCGCCGAGGCCGAGGTCGAGGTCCTGCGCGTCGAGCGTGCCGCGCTGGCCGTCGTAGCCGAGCGCGCCCTGGATCTTCACGTCCATCGCCTGCACGCCGAACGCATCGCCCTGCCAGCCGAGCTGCATGTCGCGCAGCTTCACGCCCTGCTGCGTGAGCAGCAGCGTCAGCCTGGTCTCGCCGCTCAACCGGCCCTTGACGGCCGGCGCCTTCATCGCGAGCTCGGCCTGCAGCTTGACCGGCGACTCCACCTGGTCGGCCAGCCGGCCGGTGTGCAGCGAGTTCAGCGTGACCTCGCCGGAGAGCTGGTCGCGCTCGTCGCGCAGGCTCAGCCGCAGGTCGTCGAGCTGCACGCTGCTGACGTCGAAGCGCAGCGGCGCGCCCGAGGCCGCCTGGCTGGCGGACGTTCCCGGGGCGCCCGGGGGCGGCGCGTCGCCGGCGATCAGGTCGTCGATGTTGGTCTTGCCCTGCGCATCGCGCCGGTACACCAGGCGCAGGCCGCGGGCGCTGACGTGGTCGACCACCAGCTGCCGGCGCAGCAGCGGCAGCACTGCGACCGAGAGCGAGGCCTCGTCGAGCGCCGCGAACTCGTCGGCGCGGCCTTTCTCGCTGAGCTTGACGGCCGACAGCTGCACCGCCAGCCGCGGGAACACCGACAGCTTGATCGGCCCGTCGATCGCCAGCGTGCGGGCGCGGTGGGTTTTCATCCAGTCGATCGCGAGGCCCTTGTAGGCGTTCGGGTCGAAGGTCGACACCAGCCAGACGAGCACGGCGCCGAAGAGCAGCACCAGCAGGGCCAGTGCCAGCAGGAGTTTGCGGATCCAGGGTTTCATCGAATCGGTCGACCGCAGGGGCGCAGCATGGGGGCACCGATTCTGCCCTCAAGGGCGCCAGGGTGGTGCCGGTCCCTACAATGAAACCTCATGAAACGCTTCGATCTGTGTGTCCGAGGGGCCGGCATCGTCGGCCAGGCGCTGGCCTTGTCGCTGGCCCGGCAGGGGCTGAAGGTCGCGCTGGTGCCCGATGCCGCGCCGCATGCCGGCGAAGACGTGCGCGCCTACGCGCTGAACCCCGGCTCGGTCGCGCTGCTGGCCTCGCTGAAGGTCTGGGAGGCGCTGCCGCCRGGGGCCGCGACCGCGGTGCACGAGATGCGCGTCGAGGGCGATGCCGCCGGCGCGGCGCTCGAGTTCTCGGCCTGGCAGCAGCAGGTGGCCGAGCTGGCCTTCATCACCGACGTGGCGGCGCTGGAGCAGGCGCTCGCCACCGCGGTGCGCTATTCGCCCCACATCGAGCTGCTGGCGCCGGGCGTCGATGCCGATACCGAGGTGCAGGCGCCGCTGACGGCGCTGTGCGAAGGCAAGGCCTCGGCCTCGCGGGCCGCGCTGGGCGTGCGCTTCGAGCGCCACGACTACGGCCAGGTCGCGATCGCGGCGCGCCTGGTCGCCGACCAGCCGCACCGCCACGTGGCCCGGCAATGGTTCCGCGCGCCGGACATCCTGGCGCTGCTGCCGTTCGACCTGCCGCAGGCGGGCTGCTCGCATGCGCTGGTCTGGTCGCTGCCGCAGGCGCGTGCGCAGGAACTGCTGGCACTCGATGCCACGGCCTTCGAGCAGGCCTTGAACGAGGCCACCGGCGGCGCCTGCGGCCGGCTGAGCCTGGCGTCGGCGCGCGCCGGCTGGCCGCTGATCCAGGCGCGCGCCAGCGCCTGGTGCGGCCCCGGCTGGGTGCTGCTGGGCGATGCGGCCCATGTCGTTCACCCTTTGGCCGGCCAGGGATTGAACCTCGGGCTGGCCGACGTGGCCGCGCTGTCGCAGGTGCTGGCAGCGCGGGAGCCGTGGCGTGAACTATCAGACGCCAAGCTGCTGCGCCGTTACGAACGCTCACGTCTCGCACCCACCCGGGCGATGGGAGAATTGACCGGTGGCCTGTGGCGGTTGTTTTCCACGGACCAACCCGCGGTGCGGGAACTTCGCAACCGCGGCATGACTCTGGTCAACCACCTCTCCCCGCTGAAGCGCTGGCTGACCGCCCGGGCGCTCGACACCTGAAGGCATTGCCATGCTGAACTT
>NZ_JBFUCB010000455.1:0-5041 GCF_056405435.1 Rhizobacter sp. P1_G5
CGGCCTGCCGGCTCATCATCGTGATGGTGATGATGGTGCGAATGGAGGTGTGAAGGATGGTGGGGTTGCGGGCTCAATCTCGAGTACCTCTCCGGTGGGGATGCCGGACGGCTCGTCAGCCGGCTCGGGGGATGGGGATGGCGCGCCGGCGCGGCGCTGGCGGTACAGCTCGCGGCGTTCGGCGAAGAACTCGCGCAKCACGCCGCCGCATTCGTCGGCGAGCACGCCGCCGGCGATCTGCGTGTGGTGGTTCAGCTTCGACTCTCCGAACAGGTCGATCACCGAGCCGGCGGCGCCGGTCTTCGGGTCGCGGGCACCGAACACGACGCGCTTGAAGCGCGCGTGCATCAGCGCCATCGCGCACATCGCGCAGGGCTCGAGCGTCACGTAGAGCTCGCACTCGGGCAGCCGGTAGTTCGCGAGCAGCGTGGCCGCATGGCGCAGCGCGACGATCTCGGCATGCGCGGTCGGGTCGTGCTCGGTGATCGGGCGGTTGTAGCCGGTGGCGATCACCTGGCCGGCGCGCATGATGACGGCGCCCACCGGCACCTCGCCGACCAGCCACGCGTTGCGGGCCTGGTCGAGCGCGATGCRCATCGCGTGTTCGTCGGCGGCCGAAGCCGCCTGGGGTGCGGCACCGGCGGCGTCAGGGGCCGGAATCACTTGGGGGAGTCGTCCTGGCGGGCGGTGCCCTGCGCGCCCTGCTCGAGGGCCTTGACGACGTCGTTGCGCACCTTCTCCTGCAGCTGCTGCGACTGCTCGCGCACCGTGCCGCTGGCGGCGCCGGTGCCCTGCGACACACTGCCGTCGGTGGCCACCACCGGCACCTTGCCGACGGCCTTCAGCTGCTTGTTGATGACGATGCCGATGATCGCCAACGCGATCAGCAGCGACACGAATCCGAAAGTGGCTTTCATAGGAGGTCCCCGCCCGACGCCAGTTCGGGGCGGTCGGCATCGTACCTCACGGCGCGATCACGACAGCGGCCAGGCGCCCAGGGTCTCGTGGCGGCCCTGGCCGACGTGGCTGCGCACCAGCGCGAACCCGGCGGCGTGCCAGCCGATCGGCTCGATCGCGTGCTCGGTGATGCTGTGCCGGCGGTCGTACAGCAGCGTCAGGTGCGGCGTGGCGCTGCGCGAGGCCTGCGATTCGGTGTCGCCCATCGCCAGGTTCAGCCGGCGGCGGAATGCAGCGAGCGCGGGCAGGTTGTCGCTGCTGCGCAGCACGAAGGCGCCGCTGCCGGGGAAACTCAGCGCGCGGTCGAAGGCCACGCCGAAGCCCTCGTGCACGAGACCCGCGGCGGCCCGCATCGCCGACTCGACGTTGGCCTCGTCGTCGACCATCGCGCGCAGCGTGACGTGCAGGCGCTCGATCGAGAGCAGCTTGCCGGCGAGGCCATGCTCGCCGCGCAGCCGGGTTGCCAGCTCGATGATGCGTTCGGCCGTCTCGGGCGTGGGCCGCAGCGCGAAGAAAAGACCCAGGTGCTGTGCGGCCTGCGGAACGCGGCCCGCCTGAACGGGCGGCGGCGGTGGCGGTGGTGGCAGTTCGTCGAACCCAGGCAAGCCGAACTGTTCCGGCTCGGACTGGGCCTCCTTCTTCGTTCGCATCTATCGAGCACCAGCCTCAAGCAACGTGAAATGGGTGCGGCCGATCAGCTTCCTGAAGTCACGATCAAAACTCACGAGGTGTTCTCCAATGTGAACAACAGCCGCAGCCAGCCAGGCGTCCGGCAGAAGATTGCCGCTGAGCTGCTTGTCCAGGCACAGCTGGCGCAGACGAGGCCACTCCGCGCCCTGCTCCGCCAGTTGAACACCCGGCACGGCGAGCAGCGCATCGACGAAGCCGACCGCCTGCTCAATCGGCGTCGGGGCCTGGAAAATCCTGGGGCTGGTCACCAGTCGCAAGAAACTGGCCACGACCATCGGCATCACGGTCAGGGTTGCTCCTGACGAAACCGCGACGACGGCCTCTTCGAGCCACGGTCGGGCAACCGCATGATGGGGATGGTCGCTGCGAAATGCCGCGACCAACACATTCACGTCAGGCGTCATCGCCCAACGCCTCCAGCAGCGACCTGTTGCTGAGCGGATCGACCCCCGCCACCAGCCCACCGCGCCCCTTGAACACCGGCAGACGCGACTTGCCTCGCGGCACCGTCGCCTGCTGAGCTCTCAACCTCAGTTGCAGGCCTTCCTCGATCAGGCGCGTCAGCGTGGTTCGTTGCCGGGCAGCAAGCGCCTTGGCCGTGGCCAGCAGTTCATCGTTGATGTCGAGGGTCGTCTTCATCCAAAGATGATACAGATTTCTGTATCGGCCCGCGCTAGTGCTCCGCCGCATCCCTCCCGCTTCCCTTGCGCGGCCACGGCAGCAGCATCCCCACCTGCTCCCGGTAGACGCGGTAGCGGTCGCCGAACTGCGCGACCAGGTCGCGCTCCTCGAACCAGATGCCGATCAGGATGTAGCCCGTCGTGGCGACCGCGAACAACAGGTGGCCGGCCGTCATCACCGGCGTGGCCCAGAAGCCCAGCAGGAAGCCAAGGTAGATCGGGTGGCGCACATGCCGGTAGAACAGCGGCGTCCGGAAGACCGGCGCCGGAATCTCGTGCCCCCGCCAGCCCGCCAGCACCTGGCGCAAACCGAACAGCTCGAAGTGGTTGATCAGGCAGGTGCTGATCAGCAGCATCGCCCAGCCGAGCCAGAACACCGCCTGCAGCGCGAAGCGCCCGGCAGGGTCGGCGACCGACCACACCACCGGCTGCGCGATCGGCCGCCACTGCCACAGCAGCAGCGCCAGCACCACCGTCGCCGCGAGCACGAAGCTGCTGCGCTCGACCGGCTCCGGCACGATGCGCGTCCACCAGCGCTTGAAGCCGCGGCGCGCCATCACGCTGTGCTGCACCGCGAACAGGCCGAGCAGCAGCAGGTTGACGACCAAGGCCTCGGCCAGCGGCACCGCGCTGCCGCTGTCGATGTCCTTCGGCACGGCCACGCCGCCGACGAAGCCGATCGCATAGGTGAAGGTCGCCAGAAAGAACACGTAGACGGCAACGCCGTAGAGAACCCCGAACATGGTTGAACCCCCCATGAAGTGCCGGCAGACGCGCTCAGCGCGCCCACCAGCGGTTGTCGAGCACCTGCGCAATGCGCAGCGCCGCACGCGCTGCGCCATCCATCTCCACCGGCCGGTAGCGCACCGGCTCGTGCATCGCGGCCAACGCCCGCTCGGCCAGCGTGTCGGGGTCGAGCGTCGCGTAGTCGAGCGATCGATCGGCCCCGTAGTTGGCGAGCCGGCAGCGCACATGCACGCACTGCTCGAAGTGGCGCTGCAGCGGAAAGCTCAGGAACGGTCGGCGCGTCGCCACCAGTTCCATGCACGTCGACAGCCCACCCTGCACCAGCGCCAGGTCGCAGCACGCGAGGTGCTCGTACAGCTTGTGCACGTAAGGCCGGATCTCCAGCCCGTCGAGCTGCGGGAAATCGTCGGTGGGCAGGCGGGGGCCGGCCACGACGATCAGCCTCAGCTCCGGCAGCTCGCGCTTCATGCGGGGGAACGCCTGCACGATGCGCCGCAGCAGCGGCCGGCCGACGGCGGTGCCGCCGACGGTGGCGATCGCGATCTTCTCGCCGCGGCGATAGCCGTGCCGGGCCCGCAACTGCTCGGTGTCGGCCAGCGCCGCCGGATCGAAGGGCAGCGCATAGCCGCAGTAGCTGAAGTTGCGGTCGGTCCAGTCGCGGATGCCGGGCAGGCCCGGGCCGAAGGAGGCCTCGGTGACGTCGTCGCGGTTGCCGACGAACAGCGCCGCATCGCGGATGCCGGGGTAGCGTGCGACATGCTCCAGGTCGTCGGCATTGCGGTCGGCGCACAGCAGGGCCTCGCGCTCGTTGCCAGGCTCCATCGGCAGGCAGCCGACGAAGTCGGTCAGGAAGACGAAAGGCTGGCGCTTCAGTTCCGGGTTCTCGTGGTAGTGGTAGTCGACCTCCCAGGCCTCGTCGCCGACCACGATGTCGTAGTGCTCGGCCTCCACCAGGTCGATGAAGGTCATGAAGTTGCGCGTCATGATCTCGTCCATCGTGCGCAGCGCGAAGAAGGCCGACAGATCGTGCTCGCCGGCCTGCTGCTCGAAATGCCGGCTCTCGTTGGCCAGGCGCTGCGTGACGGGATGCAGCCGCTCGCCCTCCTGCGCCAGGTAGCGGGCGGCCGGGTCGACGGTGAACCAGTCGATGTCGAGATCGGGTTGCAACGTGCGCAGCGAACGCGCGATCGCCAGGTCGCGCTGCACATGACCGAGGCCGATCGCGCTGGAGATGAAGAGCGCCCGGCGCCGGCGCTTCATCGCGCGCACCCAGGTCGCGCTGCGCGGCGCGCCACCGATGAAGTCGCGCACGCTGCGGTTGAAGAGCACCGGGTCGCGCACCGCCGTGACATGCCCGCCGCCCTGGACGGTCAGCAGGCGCGAGCCCGGCACCAGCGCATGGATCGCCTTGCCCTGCGCATACATCACGCGGTGGTCGTCGTCGCCGTGGATCACCAGCGTCGGGCAGGCCACGCGGCGCGCCAGCGCCCGCACGTCGTTGCCCTTCCAGGCCTTGCGCACCATGTTGATGATGTCGCCGCTGGTGGCCCGGGCGTAGCCGACGCCGTCGTCGAAGGGCTTGCTGGAATGCGGCTCGCTGAAGAGGCTGGCCATGAACGCATCGATGTAGCCCGGCCAGTCGTCGCGTGTCTGGTCGGCCTCGGCCTGCACCCGGCGCGCGATCGCATCGGTGTCGACCAGCGACTCGGCAAAACCGCCGGCGATCACGAGGTGGCTGACGCGCTGCGGCTGCTCGGCCGCGACCCGCAGCACCGTCATCGCCGCGCACGAGATGCCGACCAGCGCGGCGCGCTCGGTACCGGCCGTGGCGTCGAGCACGGCGACGAAATCGTCGTGGAAGATGTCGAAGCTGTAGGCGTCCTGGGTGGCGGGCCGGTCCGAGCGGCCGTTGCCGCGCCCGTCCATCGTGACGACCCGGAAGTGCTGCGACAGGTACGGCACCGTGG
>NZ_JBFUCB010000456.1:0-5032 GCF_056405435.1 Rhizobacter sp. P1_G5
CCCGACAGGCCATACCACCGCGTTCGTCGCGACGAACGCGGTGACGAGCGCGCCGGTCGCCAGCGGAGCTGCCACGGCCGCATTGGCAACGCCCTTGGCCAACCGCGCGCGCCCGCAACGCATCTCGTAGCGGGCTTGCTTCATCAGACGCCGCTGACGCTTCAGCGCGCCGTTCAACACCTGGATGAGCAGGTCGCGGTCGGCGCTTCGCTGCGCTGCGGAGGTGTCCTTCAGGCTGTCGATCTGCTGCTGGAGATGCCCGCAGTGGGCCTTGCAGCGGCGGTACTCCTTCTTGCGAAAGCTGATCTCCTGGCGTCCGACCACGACATCGATGCCGGCGGACGCCAACGAGAGGGGCGGAGCCGCCGCCCCCAGCCCCATGCCGGCCCCGCTCAGGCCCAGCGACGCGAGGTTGGCGCCCGACGCGATCTTCATGCCCATGCCGACGACGCCCAGCGACGTGCTGACGGTCGTCAAGCCGGTGTCTCGCAGCGTGGCGGCGCAGCAGCGCCTCCACGCCTGGCGCGCCGCCTTGTCGAACAGCTTGCATCGAGAGAGTGCCGTCCGGCAGCGGAGGAAGCCGCAAACTTCTTCCGGGCTCGAGAGCTTCTCCTCCGCAGGGTTGTGAACCTCTTCCGAGCTCGAGTGCTCCTTCGCCGCACGGTTGGCAAGGTATGCCTTGAAGTGCCGATAAAAGACGACCACCTCGACCTTCCAGCGGTCCTGCTCGTCAACCGTGTCGAGGAACATGTTGAACATGTCCAGGCCGTCGAGCAACGAGCAGCCGGCCGCCACGCCGCCTGCGATCCCCAGCGCCTGCAGCCCCCCTGCAGGAGGCTCGAAGCCGGGGCCGGTCGATGCGGTCGCGGCATTCAATCCGGTGCGGAACAGCGCGCAGTCCGCCCACAAAAATGCCGAGGAACCCGTCACGGTCGGCACCAGCGTCCCGGCATCGCCGCCGCTCCTGAAGGCCTTGCTGCCCTCGGTGCGCGGACGATCCAGGCCGCGCCGGATCGCGAACTCGGCCCGCCGCCGTGCCTTGGCCGGCAGTTTCCGCACACGTGCATAGCGGGGCGCACAGGAAGGTCGCACTCCCGGCTGGTAGTCGCCGTGCTTGTCCAGGGTCACCAGCCCCTTGCGCAGCAGCTCTTTCGCCAGCTTGTCGACCTTGGACTGGATCTTGTCTTCGACCAGTGCCTTCAGCTGGGCCACGGCCTCCTTGGCACGCTCTGCCGGATCTTCGATCGCACGAGCGATCGGGAGATCGGCCCCGTTCTTGCGAAGTGACACGCAATACGGCCTACCGTGCGGATGAAGAAAGGCTGCGCCGTACATGAGCAAGTCTCCTCAAGCTCAAACGGCCCCCCTCTCGACTCACTCCGGCTCACCGAGGACATCCAGGGGCACTGCACGCTGAGTGGCGGTGCCGGCCAGTTCGTTCGCTGTACAGATGAACTACACCCAACCCGGCATCAGGCCGCCTTCAGACCGGCATCACGCTCACCGACACATCCAGCTGCTGCTCGCCGCCCCCGAGGATCACGCCGCGCAGCGGCACCACGTCGGCGAAGTCGGCGCCCCAGGCGAGCGTGATGTAGCGCTCGTCGGCCAGCTGGTTGTTGGTGGGATCGAACTCCACCCAGCCGTGCGCCGGCGAGTACGCGGCCACCCAGGCGTGCGACGCATCGACGCCCAGCAGCCGCGGCTGCCCCGGCGGCGGATCGGTCAGCAGGTAGCCCGACACGTAGCGCGCCGGCAGCCCGTGCCCGCGCAGGCAGGCGATCATCAGGTGGGCGAAGTCCTGGCAGACGCCGCGCCGCTGGTACAGCACCTCGTCGACCGAGGTGCTGACGGTGGTCGCCCCGGCCTCGAATTCGAAGTCATCGTGGATCGCCTGCGTCAGCGCGGCAAGGGCCTCGAACCAGTCGCGCCCCGGCGCGAGCGCCTTGCGCGCATACAGGCGTGCGCCCTCGGACAGCGGCACCAGCACCGTCGGCTCGCACATGCGGGCCGGCTCCAGCGCACCGAGCGTCGGCGTGTTGCGCACCGCATCGCGCACCGATTCCCAGGGCTGCGCGGCCGACGCCCACACCGGCCGCGTGCCGACCTCGACCGTACAGGCCATGCGCACCCGCAGCAGGCGGTGCGCGCCATGCAGCCCGAAATGCGTGACCGCGTTGCCGAAGCTGTCGGGCGCCTCGTGGCGCTCGTCGGGCGGCGGGTCGATCTGCAGCGCATGCGACAGCAGCTTCTGCCACGGCAGCTCGCGCGGCGCCAGCCGGGCCAGCTGCCACGACTGCGAGACCGGCGCCGCATACGCGTAGCGCGTCTCGTGCTCGACGGTGTAGCGCGCGGCTGGCATCAGGCCACCAATGACAGCACGCTGCGCGAGGCCGCGTGCGAGAAGAACTTCAGCGTCAGCTCGTCCGACACCGTGTAGGCGGCGCGCTGCAGCTGGTCGATCACCGCGGCCAGCGCCTCGCTCTCGGGGTGCAGGTCGTGCGCGCCGAGCGCCAGCAGCGCGGCCTGCGCCGGGCCGAGCACATCGCTCGCGAAGCGGCCGTGCGTGCGTTCGAGCTTGTCGACGTACTCCACCAGCCCCTTCACCTGGAAGGCCACCGAGCGCGGGTTGGTGTCGTCGCGCAGCAGCAGGTCGAGCACCGGCAGCCACTCCGGCGCCACCAGGTAGCGCGAGCGGTAGGTGACGGTGGAGTCGGCCAGCTCCAGCAGCCAGTCGAGCCCGCTGCTGCGGCCCTCGCGCGTGGCGACCTTCAGCGTCAGGCACAGGTTCRACAGCCGCTCGATGCGCCGTCCGATCGACAGGAAGCGCCACGAGGTGCTGCGCGTCATGCCGTCGAGCACGAAGCCCGACAGCGTCATCATCGACGTGACCGCGCGGTCCAGCCAGGCCAGCGCCAGCGCGAGCGAGCCGCCGCGCTGGAACACCGGGTCGGCGATCAGCTGGTTCAGCGTGCGCCAGTTGTCGGCCGACATGCGGTCGCGCAGGCTGAACGCGACGCGCAGCAGCTGCCGCAGCCGCACGCTCAGGCCCTCTTCCGGGTGCGTCGCGGCGCGCAGCAGCTCGGTGCCGACGTTGTCGAGCGAATCGATCAGGCCCATGCGCCTGGCCAGCGCGAGCGTCGGCGTCAGGCCGTCTTCCGGGTCGTCGGCGCGCGCATCGACATTGCCCAGCACCCCGGCCACCGCGACGCGCAGCAGCCGCGCCGACGCATCGCAGCGCTCGCCGTAGCGGCCGAACCAGAACAGGTTCTCGGCGGTGCGCGACGGCACGTTGCCCTTGGTCGTCACCAGGTCGGGCGGCGTCACGGTGCGCGTGAGCAGCGAGAACGACGCGTTGACCGGCCGGTCGGACAGCACCCAGGTGTCCTTCGAGCGCCCGCCGCGCTGCATGCCGATGACGCGGTCGTCCTCGTCGCCGGCCACGCGGGTCAGGCCGCCCGGCATCACGCGGTAGCCGTTCGGCGTCGCCACCGCGAACACGCGCAGCCCGACGGTGCGCGCGCTCAGGTGCTCGCCATGGCGCCCGGTGCCGCGCGGCTCGCGCTCGAGCACCGGCGCCTGCGACACGTGCACCCATTCCTGCGCCACGTAGCGCTGCGGGCGTGCCGCCACGCGGGCGCGCAGCAGCAGGCGTTCGTCGTCGGAGAGGTCGGCGCCGAACACCGCCGGCTCGTTGGCCGAACGGTCGAGAGGCTTGATGATCAGGTGGTCGATGCGCTTCCAGGCGTCTTCGAAGGCCGCCGGTTCGCCCAGCCACCAGGTGGCGACCGAGGGCAGCAGCAGCGGTTCGCCGAGCAGCTGCTCGCTGAGCTGCGGCAGGTAGCCGAGCAGCGCGCCGGATTCGAGCACGCCGGAGCCGAGCGCATTCGCGAGCAGCACGGTGCCGCGGCGCGCGCAGTCGGTGAGGCCGGCCACGCCGAGCGCCGAGTCGGAGCGCAGCTCGAGCGGATCGCAGTAGGCGTCGTCCTGGCGGCGCAGCAGCGCATGCACGCGCTTCAGGCCGTCGACCGTCTTCATCCAGACGCAGCCGTCGCGCACCGTCAGGTCGCTGCCCTCGACGAGCGAGAAACCGAGGTAGCGCGCGAGCAGCGCATGCTCGAAGTAGGTCTCGTTGTAGGGCCCCGGCGTCAGCAGGCCGATCAGCGGCGGACCGTCGCCCTTGGGGGCCAGGCGCAGCAGCGATTCGCGCAGGTTCGAGAARAACGCCGCCAGGTGCTGCACGTGCAGGTCGCGGAACATCTGCGGGAACACGCGAGAGACGACGAGGCGGTTCTCCAGCGCATAGCCGGCGCCCGACGGGGCCTGGGTGCGGTCGTCGACGACCCACCAGCGGCCGTCGGGCGAGCGCGCCAGGTCGGCGGCGTACTGGAACAGGTGCACGCCGCCGGCCGGGCGGATGCCCTGCACCTGGTGCAGGTAGCCGCTGTGGCCGAACACCACCGACGGCGGCACGCTGCCGTTGCGCAGCAGCTCCTGCGGGCCGTAGATGTCGGTCAGCACGCGGTTCAGCAGCTCGGCGCGCTGCGCGATGCCGGCCTCGATCTCGTCCCATTCGGCGGGCGAGATCAGCAGCGGCAGCGGATCGACCTCCCAGGGGCGGTCGGCGCCCTGCGGGTCGGCATAGACGTTGTAGGTGATCCCGTTCTCGCGGATCTCGCGTTCCATCAGCGACAAGGTGTCGCCGATGTCGGGCCCCTGGCGCTGGGCCAGGGTCTCCAGGAAAGCTTCCCAGTGGGGGCGTGGCGCGCCGGGCGCCGCGAGCAACTCGTCGTAGCGACCCTCGTGGACGGCGTATCCCTCAAGCAATGTTCTGAGCATGTGTCGACTTCAAACCAGTCGCCAGTTTGTCATGGAACCGCCCCCCCCAGTGGCTGCGCGCTCCTGCCCCCACGGGGCGCCAACGCGGGATCAACCCTCATTTGTTCGCTTGTCATCTCCCCAAAGGCAGGGCGGTGGCAGAAGGCGCGAGCGGGGAGTCTGGGGAGCGCCAATAAGGGAGTGGCGCCGGAGC
>NZ_JBFUCB010000457.1:0-5003 GCF_056405435.1 Rhizobacter sp. P1_G5
GTATGCGAAGGCGCTGATGGACCGCGTCGAGGYGATCGCGAAGACCGCCGATGCAAACGGCTGGTTCGAAGCCGACGAGGTGCTGCTGTCGGCCGGCGGCTCGGCCATCTTCGACCTGGTGGCCGGCCGGCTCACGCCCTCGCTCGCGCGGCCGGTGCGCGGCCTGCTGCGCTCGGGCTGCTACGTGACGCACGACCACGGCTTCTACAAACGCATGGTGAACAGCGTCGAGGCGCGCCTGGGCTGCGGTTGCGGCGAGACGCTGCGCCCGGCGATGGAGGTCTGGGCGATGGTGCAGTCGCGGCCGGAGCCGGGCCTCGCGATCCTCGCGGTCGGCAAGCGCGACATCTCGTTCGACCTGGCGCTGCCGGTGCCGATCGCGCGTGCGGCGCGCGGTGCGCTGCAGGCCGCGCCGGTGCCGGCCGGCTGGGCCATCACCGGCCTGAACGACCAGCACGCGTACCTGCGCTGGGCCGCGGATGACGAGGCCGCCGCCCCCGCGGTCGGCGAGCGCATCGGCCTGGGCATCTCGCATCCCTGCACCACCTTCGACAAATGGCACTGGATGCCGGTCGTCGAGAACGACTACCGCGTCAGCGACGCGGTGGCAATGCACTTCTGATCCCCCGACCATGACCAAGAGCCTGCTGGAGAACGTGGCCGCGGCGCGCGAAGGCGCCCCCACCGCACGCCGCGCGATCCTCGACCTGATCCTCGACGACCCCGACCGCGTGCTCGAGGAGAGCTTCGAATCGCTGGCCGAGCGCGCCGGCAGCTCGGTGCCCACCGTGATGCGCACCTGCCGCGACCTCGGCTTCGCCGGCCTGCGCGAGTTCAAGCTCGCGCTGGCCCATGCGCTGGCGCTCGGCGGCTCGCCGCTGCACCGCCGCGTCAACATCGAGGACAGCGCCGACCAGGTGGTCGCGAAGATCTCGCGCAGCGCCGCCGCGTCGGTGGCCGGCGTGCGCGCGCAGCTCGACATGGCCGCGCTCGGCGCCGCCGTCGACGCGATCGCGGTCGCCCGCCACGTCGACCTGTACGGCGCCGGTTCCACCTCGTGGTTCATGGCGCAGGATCTGCAGGCGCGGCTGTTCCGCCTGGGCCTGTCGGCCACCGCGTGGGCCGACTACCACCTGCAGCAGGTGGCAGCCGCCGCGCAGGACGAGCGCGGCGTCGTGATCGCGATCTCGCACGTCGGCGGCATGCCCTCGCTGCTCGACTCGGTCGACATCGCCCGTGCGCAGGGCGCGAAGGCGGTCTGCATCACCCGCCCCGGCACGCCGCTGGCCGAGCGTGCCGACATGCTGATCGCGCTGAGCGTGCCCGACGATGCGGTGATGCACGTCGGCATCGACGCCTACCTGACCCACCTGACCGTGATCGAGATCCTGACCGTGCTGGTCGCGCAGCGGCGCGGCGACCCGGCCGTGCAACGGCTGACCTACGTGCGCGAGGCGCTGCAGCGCCACGGCATCGACGTGCGCACGCACCCGCTGCAGAGCTGGGACGGCGGCGGCGTGGGGGCCAAGCCATGAGCGTGTCGGCCACTCTCTTCCAGAACGGCTTGGTGATCGACGGCTCCGGCACGCCCGGCTGGACCGGCGACGTGCTGATCGCCGGCGACCGCATCCTGCGCACCGGCGCCGGCCTGCGCGACCGCCTGCCCGAGGGTCTCGCACCCGACGAGGTCGAGACCGTCGACTGCAGCGGCCTCGCGATCGCGCCGGGCTTCATCGACGCCCACACGCACGACGATGCGATCGTGCTGCGCGACCCCGACGGCCTGCCGAAGCTGTCGCAGGGCATCACCACCGTCGTCACCGGCAACTGCGGCATCTCGCTCGCGCCCTACGTCACCGAGGCCGCGAAGCCGCCGCTGAACCTGCTGGGCGCCGGCTCGTTCCGCTACCCGACGATGGCCGCCTACCGCGACGCGGTGCAGGCCGCGCAGCCGTCGCTGAACGTCGCCGCGCTGGTCGGCCACACGACGCTGCGCTTCGCGGCGGTGCCCGATCTCTCGAAGCCGGCCTCGGCCGACGAGCGCGCGCGCATGGCCGCGCTGCTCGAAGCCGCGATGGCCGACGGCGCGCACGGGCTGTCGTCCGGGCTGTTCTACGAAGAGGCCTTCCCGGCGCCGGCCGATGAGGTGACGGAGCTGGCGCGCATCGTCGCGCGCCATGGCGGCATCTACGCCACCCACCTGCGCAGCGAGATGGCGCAGATCATCGAGGCACTGCACGAGGCCGGCGACACCGCGTTCGCGGCCGGCGTGCCGCTCGTGATCTCGCACCACAAGTGCGCCGGCCCCGCCAACTGGGGCCGCACGCGCGAGACGCTGCCGCTGATCGATGCGCTCGGCACGCGCCAGCCGGTCGCGATGGACGTCTACCCCTACGTGGCAGGCTCCACCGTGCTGCGCGAGGACCTGGTCGACGGTGTGATCGACGTGATGCTGACCTGGAGCGACGCGCACCCGGAGCACACCGGCCGGCTGTTGTCGGCGATCGCCGACGACTGGGGCGTCGACCAGAAGACCGCGTGCCGCCGGCTGCAGCCGGGCGGCGCCTGCTACTTCCAGATGAACGAGGACGACGTCGAGCGCGTGATCGCGCACCCGCGCACGATGATCGGCTCCGACGGCCTGCCGCACGACCGCCACCCGCACCCGCGGCTGTGGGGCGCCTTCCCGCGCGTGCTGGCGCGCTACTGGCGCGAGCGGCAGCTGTTCACGCTGGAGCAGGCGGTGCACAAGATGACGGGCCTGACCGCGCGCAACTTCCGCATCGCCGGGCGCGGCCTGCTGCGCCCGGGGATGATGGCCGACGTGGTGGTGTTCGACCCGGCGCGCATCGCCGACACCGCCACCTACGATGTGCCGATCAGCGCGAGCATCGGGATCTCCTCGGTGCACGTGAACGGCGTGCGCGCCTATGCTGCCGGACCGGTGCCGCAGGTGCTGCAGCGCGCCGGACGGATGTTGACGAGGGGACCATCGGATGTCGTCTGAACAGATGCTCGAGAAATCGCTCGATGTGCTGGCCATCGGCGAGGCGATGGCCGAGTTCAACCAGCAGCCCGACGGCCGCTACCTCGCCGGCTTCGGCGGCGACACCTCGAACTGCGCGATCGCGGCCGCCCGCATGGGTGCGCGCACCGGCTACCTGACGCAGCTCGGCGACGACCTGTTCGGCGAACAGCTGCTCGCGCTGTGGCGGCACGAAGGCATCGCGACGCAGGGCGTGCAGCGCCTCGCCGGCGCCGAGACCGGGCTCTACTTCGTGACGCATGGCGAGGGCGGCCACCGCTTCTCGTACCGCCGCGCCGGCAGCGCGGCAAGCCGCATGCGCCCCGTCGACCTGCCGCCCGGCGTCGTGCAGGGCGCGCACTGGCTGCACTGCTCGGGCATCTCGCAGGCGATCAGCGCATCGGCCTGCGACGCGGTGTTCGAGGCCATCGCCCGCGCGCGCGGTGCCGGCACGCACATCAGCTACGACCTGAACTTCCGCCCTGCGCTGTGGCCCGCGGCCCGCGCGCTCGCGATCGCGCGCGAGACGCTGGCGCACTGCGACCTGTTCTTCCCGAGCATCGACGAGATCGGCGCGCTGACCGGGCTGCTGCGGCACGACGACATCCTGCGCTGGTCGCATGACCAGGGCGCGAAGCGGGTCGCGCTGAAGCTCGGCGCCTCGGGCTGCCTGGTGTCGGACGCGCACGGCGCGCGCCTGATCGCGCCGCACCCGGTGACGCCGGTCGACGCGACCGGTGCCGGCGACTGCTTCGCCGGCGCGCTGCTGGCGCGGCTGTCGGCCGGCGACACGCTGGACCGCGCGGCCCGGCTGGCCAACATCGCCGCAGCGCTCAGCACCTGCGGGCATGGCGCGGTGGCGCCGCTGCCGACGCTGGCCGAGGTGTTCACGGCCGAGGGCTGAACAGCACCGTTGTTCAGGCACCCAGGCGGTTCAGCGCCGGTGGCGTGGCGAAACGCCGGTGCCAGCGGTGCGGCCGGACGCTGCGTGTCGTCGCACGCACTGCGTGATCCGGCTCGGGTCGGCCCGGTGCTGCGGGTTGATGAGGAACGTGCCTGAACTGATGCTGTAGCCGCCGCATTCCGAACTCCCTGGGTGAGTCGGTCGGCGGCCCTGCGCCGACCCGCCCGCTGAGTAACGGCCGAGGGTGTGCGGTTCCAGTCCTGATGTTCCGGGGCCCGATGTGCCCGCGCTGCCTGCGCTACTGGACGTCGCCGGCGCGGCGCATTTCTTCGCACTGCGCATGCCGCGCGAATTGCGGCTTGGCACATTGCGCCTGCATGCAGTACAGCAGCGCGAAGTTGACGCGCGAGCCGCAGGCGGCACGCGGGTTCGTCGCGCCCGCCACGACGGCATCGACCGGCGGCTTCGCGGTGCCGGACACCGCACGCGCGCCGCCTGATGGCAACGATGTCACGGGTGCTGCGGGTGGGACGGGGATGGCGGGTGCGACCTCGGCCGGTGCGACGGCGGCCGGCTCGGCGGGTGCCGGCGTGGCGTCGGCCGCAGCGGGCGTGTCGGCATCGGCCGGCTTGTCCGCCTCGACCGGGACCAGGCGCGCCGGCGGCGCCAGCGGCTGCAAGGCCACGGCAGGCACCGGGGCCGGCTTCGGTACACGCGGCCGCAGCGTCAGCCAGAGCGCCGCGCCGGCCAGCGCGGCAGCGCACAGCAGCACGAGCCAGGTGCCGGTGCGGCGCGGCGGCGGCGCGACCGGCAGCGGCGGCGGATCGAAGCGCGACTGGAAGCGTGAATCGCCGAAGCCGGGGTCGCTGCGACCGTTGCTGCGCGTGGCCGGCCGCCCCGGTGCCGCGAGGGCGCGTTCAGCCGAGGGCGACAGCGTCGGCGCGGCAGCACGCACCGGGGCCGCCTGGCCCGGAACCGCAGTCGGTGCCTGGGCCGGAGCCGCGGCGGGCGGCGCCCAGCCCAGGCAGCGGCGGAACTCGGCGACGCTGCGCAGGCGCTGCCGCGGATCGACCG
>NZ_JBFUCB010000458.1:0-4997 GCF_056405435.1 Rhizobacter sp. P1_G5
ATGCCAGCCAGCTGCCGAAAAACTAATGCTATAGTCATGGACTCGGGCGATTAGCTCAGTGGTAGAGCGCCTCTTTGACGTGGAGGATGTCGGGAGTTCGACCCTCTCATCGCCCACCAAAAACGTCTGGAAATCAGGGCCTGTTCCGAAAGGGACAGGCCCTTTTTCTATGGTCCGCCCAGGGCCCAGGAGATCCTTCATGGAGATGACCCCGCGCCGCCGCGAACTGATCGACGCCCACGTGGCCGAGACGCACGCGCAGATGACTGAGCTGGCGTTCGAGCTGAACGACCTCGTGCGCTTCGCGCTGTCGGCTGCCAGGCCCAAGGGCAACAAGGTCTACTACCCGATGGACCCGGTGAACGAGGGCATCCGCAACTGGAAAGACCTGCAGCGCAAGCTCGCGAAGCTCACGGCGCGCGTCGACCAGGGTGTCGCGCGGCTGGGCGTGCAGCCGTTCGATCCGGAGGAGCCGGTGCAGGGCGATGTCGAATCCTGACGGGCCGGATCGGCCAGCGAATCCGCTGCTCACGGTCGACCAGGACATGACCGATGAGTTCGAGGGCATGGTGGAAACCTGGCCGAAGGCACTGGGAACACTGAAAGCGCTGTGCGAGAGCGGCGCGCACCCAGCGGCCCTTGCAACCGATCAGAGGCACCCCAACTAAGGTACGGCTCGTGCTGAGTGGCCCTGGGCAATCAGGGCCAGGCCCAGGGGGTGGTCCGTCTCATGTTCGATATCGAACAGGTTGGTCGCAGCGTCCGTCGCTCGGCGCATCCGTCGGCGCGCTCTCCATGAAAGGGACGCCGGCGCCGGGCGCCGCACGCAAGGCACACATGCCGCGCTACGGGCCGATCATCGCCGTCTTCGTCGCGATGACCCTCCTGCAGGCGTCGGTGGCGGCGTTCAGCATCCAGATGCTTTCCACGGTTCGAGCCTACATCACGGGGGAGAGCCTCTACTCCAAGGGGCAGAGGGACGCGCAGTTCTACCTCCTGGACTATGCCGAAGGGCACCGCGAGGCGGACTACCAGCAGTTCATGTCGGCGCTTGCGAACTCGCTGGGCGATCGCGCCGCACGCGAGGCGCTCCAACAAGAAGAGCCGGACATCGCCGCCGCGCGGCGTGGGTTTCTGGCGGGCGGCAATCACCCGGGCGATATCGACGGCCTCATCCGCATGTTTCGCTTGTTCCAGCACGTTTCCTTCATATCCACGCCCATCGCCACCTGGACGGAGGGCGATCGGACGATCGAAGAGATGCGCGGCCTGGTCGACCGTGCGCGGCAGCGAATCCTCGCAGGCGATCCTCGATCCGCAGAGGTCGACGAGATGCGCCGCAGGAGCCCGGAGCTGAACGAACGGCTCACTCGACTCACCAGCGCGTTCTCGCTCCAGCTGGGCGAAGCGTCCAGAACGACCCAGAAGCTGCTGTTGGGCCTCAATGCCTTCATCGCCCTCTTGCTGACGGTCTCCGGGCTCATCTTCATCCGCCGCAGCGCCCGTCTCCAGGCGGCGACCGAGCTCCGCATGGAGCGACTGATCGATGCGGTGACCGACGGCGTCGTGACGGTGGACGACCAGCGAACGGTGGTCCTCTTCAATCGTGCCGCTGAAAGACTCTTCAGCGTGGGCGCCGCCGAGGCGTTGGGGACATCGGTCGACAGGTTCGTGAGGCTGCCGGACGGGGCGGCCATCCCCCTGGTGCCGACGACGTCCGAGTCCCTTCTGGAACTCGAGGGAGCGCGTGAGGATGGCGCCGGGTTTCCGGCCGAGGCGTCACTCTCGCGACTGGAAACCGAGCGTTCAGCGCTGACGACGATCGTATTGCGAGACGTGACGGCGAGGCGATCGGCAGACATCGAGCGACGCGCCCGCGAAGCATCGGAGGCCTCCAACCGAGCGAAGACCGAGTTCCTCTCGCGCATGAGCCACGAGTTGCGCACACCGCTGAACGCGGTCATCGGTTTCTCCAAGCTGCTCCGGATGGACGCCTCCAGGCCGCTATCCGTCAGCCAGCTCGAACGTGTTCAGTACATCGAGAATTCCGGTGCCCACCTGCTGGCGCTCGTCAACGATGTGCTCGATCTCTCACGAATCGAGTCTGGGGGGGTTGCGGTCTCGACGCAGGCCGTGCGACTGCTTCAGGTGGTCGAGGAAGCCGCCACGATGGTGTCGCCCCTGGTGACGGCAGCCGGCATCGAAATCTTCCTGTCCGCCGCCGTCTCGGGGCACATCGATGCCGAGGCAGGCATCCTGGCAGCAGCGCGCGCGAAGGACATCGAAGTCAAGGCGGACCCGGTTCGCCTGCGGCAGGTGCTCGTCAATTTGCTGAGCAACGCCGTCAAGTACAACAAGCCGGGTGGTCGCGTCACGCTGACCTGGGAGGTCTGCGGCGCCGACTGCGTCGTGAGGATCGTCGACACAGGGCGCGGCATCGCTGCCGACCGGTTCGCGCGCCTTTTCGAACCGTTCAACCGCCTGGGGGCTGAATCCTCCACCGTGGAGGGGACCGGCATCGGGCTCGTCCTGTCGAGGCAACTCACCGAGATGATGGGAGGCACGCTCGTCATCAGCAGCGTCTGTGGCGAAGGGACGTGTGCGATCTTGTCCCTGCCGCTGTCAGATCGGCCCATCGTCAATGCGGATTCCCCGCGGAGCCACAGACTCCCCGGCAGCAACAGGCRCCCCCTGAGGGTGCTCTACGCAGAGGACAACGAGGTGAACGCCGAACTGGTACGCCAGATCGTCACATTGCGGCACGGCGTGTCGCTTCGCGTCGCGACCAACGGTGAGCGCGCGCTCGAGATGGCACGGCTCGACGCCCCGGATCTGATGCTCGTCGACATGAACCTTGGCGACATGACGGGAGTCCAGCTCGCCAAGGAGCTGCAGCGGGATCGGTCCACCCGCGAGATCCACCTGGTCGCACTTTCGGCCGACGCGCTTCCGGAGCAGATCAGGACCGCGCTTGGCTGCGGGTTCGAGAGCTACCTGACCAAGCCGATCGTGTTCGAAGAACTGCTCGCGATGCTGGACAAGCACAGCCAGCAAGCCTGCGCATAGAGCCCGGTCGCGGGAGTGGGGGGCGTCGGCGCCCGCACGATCAGGCAGGCCGTGTAACCGTGCGACACACCATGGGCTGTCGACCAGGTTACCGGCACGGTTCATGCACCCACTTGCAACACAACCGCAGGGGATGCCATGTCAACCGAGTTTCGTCGAACAGGTAACTTGAAGAACATCGGCAGCTATCCGGTCTGGCTGCAGCGCGTCGTTCATGAAACGACGCCGCACAAGCGTCGCGTGGTCGAGCACGAGCTCTTCGCTCTGATGAGAGAAGCCAGGTTGCCGCTGCCGGCGATGCGCCGCTTCCTGGTGGGCGTATGGCCGACCATCGAGCAATTCCCCCGGTTCATGGCAATGAACCTGAAAAAGGTGGGCTATGGCGACAGCGTGGGCGAGGACATGGCGCGGCGCTACCTGATCCAGAACATTCGCGTCGAACAGAAGCACTCCGAGCATTGGGCCACCTGGGCTGGGGCAGCCGGGTTGACGCTCGACGACCTGCGAGCCGGGGAGGATGCCGAAGAACTCGAGGCCTTGGCGCACTGGTGCTGGTATGTCTGCGACAAGGCGAGTCTTGCGGTCGCGATGGCCGCGACGAACTATGCAGTCGAAGGCGCGACGGGTGAGTGGTCGTGCGTGGTGTGCTCGAAGGACACCTACTCGAAATCGCTCCCGGACGAGATTCGCGTTCCAGCGATGCGATGGCTGAAGGTCCATGCCGAGTACGACGACACGCATCCCTGGGAGGCGCTGGACATTGTCGCGACCTTGCTCGGCCACGCACCGTCGAGTGCGGATGTGGCCGCCGTGCGGCGTGCGGTCCGGTCGAGCTACCGCTACATGGAGATGTCGCTCGACGCCGCGATGATGGCAGCGACGCGCGGCGATTTTGACGAAACGGCTTCCAACGCATCGACCTTGGGTGCCTTCGACGCACTCCACGCCGCATAGACGGAAGCCGGTACCTCGGTCACTTCGCCGCAGCCGGGAACGCCGGCAGCTTGCCGATGTCGCGCGGGTCGTGCTGGATGATGACCGTCGCCTTCAGGTTCTTCGCGATCTGCTTGACGCGCTGGATCGACGCGAGGGTCTGCGCGCGGTCGTAGTTGAAGCCCGGCACGCCGTCGTGCTCGTAGTTCTCGTGGAAATGCACGGCATCGCCGCTCAGGATCACCGGCCCCATCTCCTTCAGGCGCACGAGCAGGATGCTGTGCCCCGGCGTGTGGCCCGGCGCGCGCAGGATCATCACGGTGCCGTCGTCGAACACGTCCTTGTCGGCGCTCAGCGGCTCGACCTTGCGCTTCTCGGCGATCCACTCGGCGAAGCCTTTCACGTTCGCACTGGCCATCGGCGGGGTGGCGTTGATGCCGTCCCAATCGCCCTTGCCGATCAGCAGCGTTGCATTCTTCAGCGGGGCCAGCTGACCGGTGTGATCGGCGTGGTAGTGGCTGATGCCGACGTACTTCACGTCTTCGGCGTTGACGTTGATCTGCTTCAGCAGATCGGCCAGCGGCTTGTTGGTCGCACTGGGAACGGAGCCCGGCAGATAACCCGTGTCCCAGACCATCACGTCCGCGCCGTGGCGGATGACATAGCAGCTGAAGGTGAAGGGCTTCGTCGTCTCGGTGTAGGCGAAGGCGTCGCTGAAGCGCCTCGGGTCGTTGGTCCCGGTGCCGCAATCGAGCCGCGTCAGCGTGACCTCCTGGGCTGCTGCCGAAAGAGAGAGAAGGGCGCCCACGCCGAGCGCCAACCAGAAGCGTGATTTCATTTTTTCTCCTTGTTCATGACCGAGGGGAGTGGTGTTCGGGATGCCTCTGCCTGCATCTTAGAACGCCGCTTCCCGCGGTTCGCACACACTAGGGGTCAGGCGCTGTGCACCCCACGCTTGAAAGGAATGACGATGCCGCCGACTTTCGTTGATGCCTCTC
>NZ_JBFUCB010000459.1:0-4987 GCF_056405435.1 Rhizobacter sp. P1_G5
GCGCGAACAGCGCCGAGACCAGGTTGACCAGCGACTCCATCGCGTCCGACAGCAGGCCGACCGAGCCGGTGACCCACCAGGCCCCCGTCTTCAGCGCGATGGTGGCGAGCGCCGCGACCACCGACAGGCGCAGCAGTGCCTCGACACCCATCAGCGGTCCATGCGCTGGAGTTCGTCGCCGAGGAACTGCGCCGCAGGGATGCTGCGGCCGTCGGCGAAACGGATCAGGTAGGGCTGGCCGCTGGTGCTGGAGCGGCTCGCGATCTCGTCGATGAACTGCCGCGCGGTCGTGACGTGCTCGCCCATCTTGTCGAACTTGCCGCGCAGGAACTTCGCCGCATCGGCCGGCGAATAGGCGCTGCCGTTGCGGACGAACTTCAGGTCCTTCTGGGCACCGACCCAGGCGATCAGGCGCTCGATGCGCGCGCGCTCGGCCTCGGACGGCGCGGCCTGCGCACCCGCCAGGAACACGCCTGCCGCCAGGCTCACGAGAACGCTGCGCCGCCGCATCGCGATCAGCCCAGCGTGACGCGCGCGAACTTGCGCTTGCCGACCTGCACGACGTAGGTGCCGGCGTTCAGCTTCAGGCCCTTGTCGCTGATGACGTCGCCGTCGACGCGCACGCCGGAGCCTTCGATCAGCCGGCCGGCCTCGCTGGTGGACGGCGCGAGCCCCGCCTGCTTCAGCAGCGCGGTGATGCCCAGCGGCGCGCCCGACAGCGCGATCTCGTCGATCACGTCGGGGATGCCGCCCTTCGCGCGGTTGTTGAAGTCGGCCTCGGCCGCGTCGGCCGCCGCCGCGCTGTGGAAGCGGGTGGTGATCTCCTTCGCGAGCAGCACCTTCGCATCCTTCGGGTTGCGCCCGCCGTCGACCTCGGCCTTCAGCGCCGCGACCTCGGCCTCCGGGCGGAAGCTCAGCAGCGTGAAGTACTTCCACATCATCGTGTCGCTGATCGACAGGATCTTCGCGAACATGTCGTTCGGCGCATCGGTGATGCCGATGTAGTTGTTCTTGCTCTTCGACATCTTGTCGACGCCGTCCAGCCCTTCGAGCAGCGGCATCGTCAGGATGCACTGCGGCTCCTGGCCGTACTCGCTCTGCAGCGCGCGGCCCACCAGCAGGTTGAACTTCTGGTCGGTGCCGCCGAGCTCGAGGTCGCTCTTCAGCGCGACCGAGTCGTAGCCCTGCATCAGCGGGTACAGGAACTCGTGCACGCTGATCGGCGTGCCGGCCTTGAAGCGCTTCGTGAAATCGTCGCGCTCCATCATGCGGGCCACCGTGTAGCGCGATGCCAGCTGGATCATGCCGCGCGCGCCCAGCGGATCGCTCCACTCGGAGTTGTAGCGGATCTCGGTGCGGCTCTCGTCCAGCACCAGCGCGGCCTGGCGGTAGTAGGTCTGCGCGTTGGCCTCGATCTGCTCGCGGGTGAGCGGCGGGCGGGTGTTGTTGCGCCCGGACGGGTCGCCGATCATCGACGTGAAGTCGCCGATCAGGAAGATCACCGTGTGCCCCAGGTCCTGCAGCTGGCGCATCTTGTTCAGCACCACGGTGTGGCCGATGTGGATGTCGGGCGCGGTCGGATCCAGCCCGAGCTTGATGCGCAGTGGCACGCCGGTTGCTTCAGAGCGTGCAAGCTTGTTCAGCCACTCGCCCTCGGGTAACAGCTCGTCACAGCCCCTCAATGACACCGCCAGCGCCTCGCGCGTGCGGTCGGTGATCGGAAAAGGCGGCTGGGCGGACATGGTTTTCGGGGCCGGTTGCAGAACGAACTTGTGGGGGTATTCCGGGAATAGTGCCGGAAACAATGGCGCGGAAGTCGGTGGCTATACTGCGCCGCTTCCGGGTGCCGGCCCCATCGAAGACAGGGGCCCGCAAGCGACCGCGATTCTAGTGGACGCCTGCAGGCAGCAAGACAGACCCAGAGCGCGGCGTCCGATGGCGGTGTGCTTGCAGACAGGGCTTCACCGCCCTTCACAGCAGTGAACTCGTTGGATTCTCTCGATCACGCGCTGGCCTCGGCCGGCACCTCCACCCAGCGCTTCGTCCACCGCCACCCGCGCACGCTCGCCGGCACTGTGGTCGCGCTGTTGATGGGCGCGGGCGTCACCGCCTTCGCCATCGCGCCGATGGCCCCCGATGCATCCGACCTGCCGCGCCGCGTGGTGACGGAAAGCGTCACCCCCGAGGATGTCGGATCGCAGCTGGAGGCGCTGGCCAGCCACGACTTGTCGCTCTACCGCAGCGACCTGACCCGCAACGCCGACACCGCCGACAGCCTGTTGCGCCGCGTCAACGTGACCGATGTCGCAGCCGCCGCGTTCCTGCGCAGCGACAAGACGGCCCGCCTGCTGCTCGAAGGGCGCGCCGGCAAGATGGTGCAGGTGCGCAGCGACGCCTCGGGCCAGCTCGAGGAACTGGTGGCCCGCTTCCCGGCCGCCGATCCGGCGCAATGGGCGACCCATTTCTCGCGGCTCAGCGTGAAGCGCGTCGACGGCCGCTTCGAGGCCCGGGTGGAGCAGGCAGCGCTCGCGGCGCAGGTGCGGCTGGGCAGCGGCACGATCCGCAGCTCGCTGTTCGCTGCCACCGACGAGTCGCGCATCCCCGACCCGGTGGCCGTGCAGATGGCCGAGATCTTCTCGACCGACATCGATTTCCACCGCGAGCTGCGCAAGAACGACAGCTTCAGCGTCGTCTACGAGGCACTGACCGCCGACGGCGAGGTGATCACCTGGAACCAGGCCGCCGGCCGCGTGCTGGCCGCCGAGTTCGTCAGCAACGGCCGCAGCTACTCGGCCGTGTGGTTCAAGGACCCGTCCGGCAAGGGCGGCTACTTCGGCTTCGACGGCCAGAGCAAGCGCCGCGCGTTCCTCGCGAGCCCGCTGGAGTTCTCGCGCGTGACGTCCGGCTTCTCGATGCGCTTCCACCCGATCCTGCAGAGCTGGCGCGCCCACCTGGGCGTGGATTACGGCGCACCGACCGGCACCTCGGTGCGCAGCGTCGGCGACGGCGTGGTCGACTTCGCCGGCTGGCAGAACGGCTACGGCAATGTCGTGAAGATCCGCCACAGCAACGACCGCGAGACGGTGTACGCCCACCTGAGCCGCATCGACGTGAAGCGCGGCCAGCGGGTCGAACAGGGCACGCACATCGCCAACGTCGGCATGACCGGCTGGGCGACCGGGCCGCACCTGCACTTCGAGTTCAAGCTGCGCGGCCAGCAGCAGGATCCGCTGGTGGTGGCCAAGACCTCGGAAGCGATCGTGCTGACCGCCTCGGCGCAGCAGGAGCTGGCGAAGGTCACCGGCACCTGGCGCGAGCAGCTCAAGGGTGCGGAATCGCTCGCGAGCTACACCGGCGACGCCGAGTAACGCACACCGAGTAACGCACACCGAGCACGGCCCGCCGATCGCGCCGCGCGGCTACCATCGCGCGATGACCGCACATCCCACCACGGAACGCTACATCGGCCTGATGTCCGGCACCTCGCTGGACGGCGTGGACGGTGTGGTCGTCGACTTCAGCGGGCCGCGCMTGGCGGTGCTGGCGCATGCCCACCTGCCGTTCGCCGCCCATCTGCGCGAAGCGTTCATGGCGCTGCAGCGCGCCGGTGACGACGAGCTGAACCGCGCGGCCCACGCGGGCCATGCGCTGGTGCAGGTCTATGGCGGCGTCGTGAGCCTGCTGCTCGCGCAATCCGGACTCGCGGCGAAAGACATCCGGGCCATCGGTGCGCACGGCCAGACGGTCCGGCACCGCCCGGGCGACGAGGTCGCCTACACCGTGCAGGTGAACGCACCGGCCGTGCTGGCCGAGCTGACCGGCATCGACGTGGTCGCCGACTTCCGCAGCCGCGACATCGCCGCGGGCGGCCAGGGGGCCCCGCTGGTGCCGGCCTTCCATCGCGCGGTGTTCGGCCAGGCCGACCGCGCCGGCGCCGTGCTCAACATCGGCGGCATCAGCAACCTGACGGCCTGGCCCAGGCATGGCGAGTCGACGACCGGCTTCGATTGCGGGCCCGGCAACGCCTTGATGGACCACTGGTGCCAGCGCCATTGCCACCGGCCCTTCGACGCCGGAGGCGCCTGGGCGGCCTCGGGGCGGGTCGAGGCCAGCCTGCTGGCGCAGATGCATGCCGATCCGTATTTCGCGCTGACGCCACCGAAGAGCACCGGCCGCGACCTGTTCAATCCCGAATGGCTCGACGAGCAACTGTCACGCGCTGGCCATGCGTTGCGGCCGGAGGATGTGCAGGCCACGCTGTGCGAGCTGACGGCCATGGCCTGCGCCGATTCGGTCGATCGCCATGCCGGCGACGCTCAGGAGGTGCTGGTGTGCGGTGGTGGCGCCTTCAACGATCAGCTGATGGGGCGGCTGGCCGCCCTGCTGCCGCGTCGCAAGGTGGCCCGCAGCGATGAGCGCGGCCTGCCGGCCAGCGAGGTCGAGGCAGCTGCCTTCGCGTGGCTGGCGCGGGCACTTGTCCGACGCGAACCCGGCAACCTGGTGTCGGTCACCGGCGCGCGGGGCCCACGGGTGCTGGGTGCGCTCTACCCTGCCTGAAATGACGAAGGCCGCTCGAAAGCGGCCTGTCGCGGGAGCCGCAGGGCTCAGACCGAGAAGCTGGACCCGCAACCGCAGGTCGTCGTCGCGTTCGGGTTCTTGATCACGAACTGCGCGCCTTCGAGGTCGTCCTTGTAGTCGATCTCGGCACCGGCCAGGTACTGCAGGCTCATCGCGTCGATCAGCAGCGTGACGCCGTTCTTGCTCATCTGCGTGTCGTCGTCGTTGACGATCTCGTCGAACGTGAAGCCGTACTGGAAGCCGGAGCAACCGCCGCCCTGCACGAAGACGCGCAGCTTCAGCTCGGGATTGCCCTCTTCGTCGACCAGCTCCTTGACCTTGCTCGCGGCGCTGTCGGTGAACACCAGCGGCACCGGCGGCTCGCTGGAATCAAGGCTCTGGAGGTTCTCTGCAACTGCGCTCATGGGGT
>NZ_JBFUCB010000460.1:0-4986 GCF_056405435.1 Rhizobacter sp. P1_G5
CGAACACCTTGCTCAACGCCCGCACGTCGACCCCCGCGCGCCAGCCCTGCGGCGGCGCCCACGCCAGGCTCGCCTGTAAGCTGCTGCGCGCGATGCCTGGAATGCGCTGCCCCGACGCGATCTCGACGTTCGGTGCGGCACACGGCGTGGCCGTGCAGGTCATGAACGCGTCGCGGTAGCGCGCATCGAGCCAGGTGGCCGCCGCCTGCGCCTTCCACGGCTCGGGCAGCGCCGCGACGGCGCTGAGTTCCAGCCCGCTGCGCCGCGTGCTGCCCGCGTTCTGGAAGGTCGATCGCCCACCGGTGTTGGTCAGCGTGACGATCTCGTCCGACGTGCGAGTCTGGAACACCGCCGCGTTGAACTCGCCGATGCCGTCCAGCCGGCTCTTGAGGCCGAGTTCCAGGCTGCGGCTCGTCGCAGGCTGCAGCGCGAAGTTCAATCCCGTCGCGCCATTCGGCCGGTAGCCCAGCTCGTTCAGCGTCGGCGTCTCGAAGCCCTTGCCGGCCGTCGCATACAGGTGCACCGAGCGGCTCGCGGCCCACAGCACGCCCAGCACCGGCAGCGTCGCGCGGTGGTCGGCGCGGCCGCTGTCGTCGGGGTTGGCACCCACGATGTAGTTGTCGTGCGATTCGAAGCGCACGCGGCTGTGCCGCACGCCGGCGTTCAGCGTCCAGTCGGTCGCCGGCTGCCACGAGGCCTGCAGGTAGGGGTCGATGTTGCTGACGAAATTGGTCTCGTCGCGCCGCATCGCGCCGCGCTGGCCGCGTTGGGGTGTTGCCGCATCGCCGGTGTAGTCGAGATACCCCTGGCGCAACTCGCGCAGCCGGTCGTAGGCCAAGCCGCCGATCAGCGTCAACGGCCGGTCCGCCACGGCGGTCTTCGTCGTCCAGCGCCAGTCGGTGCCGCTGTAGTCGCGCCGAAGATCGATCACGCCGCCGGGGTGCAGCGCGTTGTTCGCCTGCGTCGCCACCGGGATGGCCTGGAACTGCTCGGTGCGCCGGTGCCCGCCGTACACCATCACCCGCAGCGAATTGCCGGCCGACACCCGCCGGTCGAACACGATGCCGGCCTGCGTCTGCGAGACGGTCTTGCGCGTGTCGAAATCGGTCGCCACCGGATCGGCGCTGCGCGGATTCGCATCGAACGCGGCCCGCGTCAGCCCGAGCGGATCCTGCGCGAACGGCAGCGCAACGCTGTTCAGCACCACGCTCCAGCGCGTGTCGTCGTCCGCCCGCCACACCAGCTTCGCGTTGCCGATGTCGCGCCGCGCGGCGCCGTGGTCGCGGTAGCCGTCGGTCTCGAAATGGCTCGCGCTCAGCAGGTAGCTCAGCCGGCCTTCGGCGCCCGAGAGCTTGCTGCTGGTGCGCATCGCGCCATCGCTGCCGCCCGCCACGCCGAAGCTCAACGCCGGCCGGCCGATACCCTCTTCGGTGAACACCTGCAGCACGCCGCCCGACGAATTGCCGTACAGCGCCGAGAACGGCCCGCGCAGCACCTCGATGCGCTCGACCGAGTTCAGGTCGACGTTGGTGATCTGGCCTTGCCCGTCGGGCAGCGTGGCCGGGATGCCGTCGACATACAGCCGCACGCCGCGGATCCCGAAGGTGGATCGCGCGCCGAAGCCGCGCACCGAGATCTGCACATCCTGCGCGTAGTTCTGCCGGTCGCGCGCCTGCAGGCCGGGCACGCCGGCGAGTCCGTCGGAGAGGTTGACCTGCAGCCGGCCGTCGCGCAGCGTGTCGCCGTCGACCACGTCGATCGAGGCCGGCACATCGAAGCGCGGTGTCTCGGTGCGGGTGGCCGTCACGGTGACGGTGGGCAGCACCTGCTGGGCCGGGGCGGCGGGGGCCAGCGCGCACAGCGCCAGCGCCGAGAAAGCGGTTCGTCGATTCATGCGCGCTCGCCGGGCCATCGACATGCCGTCGCCGGCGCTAGCCGATCACGATCGCCACGCTGGTGAACAACGCTGCCGCCAGCGTCGCCGCCAGCAGCCACGGCCCGCGCCGCCAGCGCTGGCGCGGCGGGGGCGGCGTGGCGAGCAGGTCGCCGTCGCGCAGCCGCACCAGGGCGGCTTCCGAATCGAAACGCCGCGACACCGACAGCAGCGCCATGTCCGGCGCGAACGACGCGCGCGTCATCGACTGCGTCGTCGCGAAGCTCTGCGCCAGCGGCGTGAACGAGGTCATCGAGACGCCGGCGCCGGGCGGCGTTTCGCCGTCGGCCGCCTCGTCGGCGCTCGGGTCCGACAGGCTGCTGCGGCAGGCCAGCAGGTCGGCGGCCAGCGCCTCGGCGCTCTGGTAGCGGTCGGCCGGCTGCTTGGCCAGCGTCTTCGCGACGATCAGGTCGAGCACCACCGGCACGTCCGGGTTCAGCCGGCTCGGGATCGCCGGCTCGGCATGGCCGATCGCGTACATCAGCTGGTTCACGTCGGCGCCGTTGAACGGCGTCGTGCCGGTCAGCATCTCGTGCAGCACGACGCCCAGCGAGAAGATGTCGGCCCGGTGGTCGATGTCGTTGCCGGCGATCTGCTCCGGCGACATGTACTTCGGCGAACCGAGGATGGTGCCGGTCTGCGTGATCACGTCAGACGTCGGGATGCGCGCGATGCCGAAATCCATCAGCTTCGCGTGCCGGCCGTGCACCAGCATGATGTTGGCCGGCTTGATGTCGCGGTGCACCACGCCCTGCGCATGCGCGACGCTCGCGCCCAGCGCCACCTGGCGCACGATGTCGACCGCCATCGCGAGCGAGACCCGGCTGCTCGCCAGCCGGTCGCGCAGCTCCACGCCCTCGAGCAGCTCCATCGCGAGGTAGGCCCAGTCGCCGTCGCGGCCGACGTCGTACACCGTCACCAGGTTCGGGTGGTTCAGCCCGCCGGCGGCGCGCGCCTCCTGCTGGAAGCGCACCGCGTGCTCGGCGGCGGCATCCTCGCCCATGTACAGCGTCTTCAGCGCGACCGGGCGGCCCAGCTGCTCGTCATGCGCGCGGTACACCACGCCCATCGCGCCGCGGCCGAGCTCCGACTGGATGCGGTAGCGGCCCAGTTGCGACGGGAGGCGCGGGTCGACGTGCGTGTGGATGATGGTGTCTGGAGAGTTCACGGCGTCTCAGTTTCCGAGCCGGCGGCGCAGGTCCTGCCAGAAGCCCGACTTGCCCTGCTTGACCGGCTTGGCCGGTTTCGGGGCCGCGACGAAGCGGTGCTGGATCGTGATGCGTTCGCCCGGCGCGACCTGAACCTCGGTACTGTACGGCGGGAAACCGCCCGCGGTCAGTTCCAGCGTGTGCGGGCCGCTCGCGAGCTCGATCTGCGTCAGCGGCGGCGTGCTGCCCTTGTGTTCGCCGTCGACCGACACCTCGGCCTGCGGCTTCACGTCGAACACGATCACCGCGCCCTGGGTCGCCTCGCGCCATTCGTCCAGCCCCCAGCGCACCGCGATGCCGCCGCCGATCAGCAGCGCGCTGCCGATGATGCCGGCCAGCAGCAGGCGGCGCTGGTACTGCAGGCTCGCCTGCGGGTTGATCGCGAACAGCTCGTGCGTGCGCACCTGGTCGTCGATCGAGGTGCCGGCCAGCTCGAGCCGGCGCGCCGCGCCCGGCGAGTTGACATCGAGCGCGTCGCGGAAACTGCGGGTGGCCAGCATGCGGCCCGGCTTGGCGAAGGTGGCGATGGCCGCCGCGGTGCTCAGCCCGTCGCCCATCAGCGCGGGCCCGCCCTGGGCGTCGGTCACCAGCTTGACGGCGCCGTGGTTCAGGCCGACCACGGTGCGCCGGCTTCGGCTCTTGCGGGCCAGGCGCTGCGCGACGTCGAAAGCCACCAGCGGATCGGCGGTGATCACGATCGCGATGCCGTCGCGGGCGTCGAGCACGACGCGTTCGCTGGCAGGAACTGCGTCCAGGGCCGCCGCGGCGCGCGACTCCAGCCGGGCCTTCAGCGTCGCCTGCTCGGTCACCGATGAGCTGCCGAACTCCCGGATGCGGGCGAACACGACGCTCGCAGGCCTCGCGGTCGGGACTCGGTTTTCTTCAGGCATCGGGGGCGCAGGCGTTCGGATGGGCAATGGGAGACGCGATTGGAAACGCATTTGAGCCTACCACCGCCCCCCCGCCGGTGGCGGGATGCAACCGGTTGTGCCATACGTCACGCCGATAGCGGGTGATTGCTCACGGCTCGACGACCACCTGCACCATCGCGCTGTTGAACCGGGAGATGCCGTACTCGATCGGCCGGCCCGCGGCGTCGACGTAGACGCTCTCGACAACCAGGATCGGCGTCGCCGGCGGCTGCTTCAACTGGCGCGCCACCACCCGCTCCGGCGTTTTCGCGGTCACCCGGCCGAGGCGCCGCTCGAAGCTGTCGACGCCCAGCCGCGCCAGCGCCAGATGCGTCTTGCCGAGTTCGCGGTAGACCTGCGCGATGCCGGCAAATCGCGGCAGCGGGAAATACTGGGTGCAGACGCCGATCACCTTGTCGTCGACGACATCGAGCGAATCGACCTGCACCACGCGGCTGCCGGCGGGCAGCTCCAGCAGCGCCAGCACCTCGGCCTCGGGCACCCGCTCGGCGTCGTGCGTCAGCCGGCTGGCGCCGACCCGCCGCGCCTTCGCGAGGCTGTGCGCGAAGCGACTGCGCCGGCCGAGCGCATAGTCGATCGCCTCCTCGCGCACGAAGGTGCCGCGGCCGTGCAGCACCTCGACCAGCCCGCGCTCGGCCAGCRCCTTCACGGCCTGGCGCACGGTGTGGCGGTTGACGCCGAAGCGGCCGGCCAGCGCCAGCTCGTTGGCCAGCCTGCCCGTCACTCGCCCGCCGAGGATGTCGTCGGCGAGTGCCTTCTCGATCTGCAGCCAGATCGACACACCCGCGCTGCGCGTCAGCGGAAGCACGCCGCTCATGCCGCGATCACCCGTTCCGCCAGCGCCGGCGCGATGCTCATGCCGACGCCTGCGGTGATCGCCACCGCCTGCACGCCCGGCGCCGGGCTCAGCACC
>NZ_JBFUCB010000461.1:0-4980 GCF_056405435.1 Rhizobacter sp. P1_G5
CCCCGATCGTGGTCGTGCGTGACGCAATCGCCGGCAACCCCTGCCGGATCCATGACACGGCACTCAAGTGGCGGGCGCTTCGGCCGACAACCCGAACAGCCCTTCACCCCCGCCACGACCCATGCGTTCACTGCGATTGACCCTGGTTCTCCTGATCGGCTCGGGCATTGCCGCGGCCAGCGTGCTGATGGCGGTGTCGCTGTGGGGCGCCGGCACGGCGGCCGGTGCTGCACAGCGCACCTTCGTCGCGAAGGACGTCACCGCCGACATCCTGCCGCCGCCGATGTACCTGATCGAGCTGCGGCTGGTGCTCTCGCAGGCGGTGGAAGGCAGCATCGCCCCCGAGAAGGCACAGGCCGAAGCCGCGCGCCTCGAGAAGGAATACCAGGAGCGCGTCACCTACTGGCGCGCCCACCCGCCCTACGGCCTGGAGGCGCAGTTGCTGGGCCCGCAGCACGAAGCCGCGGTGCGCTTCCTCGAGGCCTCGCGCGCGGTGCTGAAGGCCACCACGACCGGTGACGCGCTCGCCGCGCAGGCCGCCCTGAAGTCGGCCGACGCGCTGTACCTGCAACACCGGGCCGGCGTCGATGCCACGGTCAAGGCCTCGACCACCTTTGCCGACGTGGCCTCGGCCAGCTTCGACGCCACGCTCACGCGCGTGGCCTGGTCGCAATGGAGCGTCTTTCTTGCGGCCACCGTGCTGCTGCTCGGCTTCGGCCGCTTCGCGTGGAAGTCGGTGTGGGGCCAGGTCGGCGGCGAACCGGCCGACGTGGCGGCGGTGGCCAACGCCGTCGCCGCCGGCGACCTGCGCCAGCGCGTGCCGCTGGCGGCCGGCGACGACACCAGCATCATGGCCGCGATGGCGGCGATGTGCGAGCGGCTGACGCAGGTGGTGGCCACCGTGCGGGCCAGCAGCGATTCGATCGCGACCGGCTCGCAGCAGATCGCGCGCGGCAACGCCGACCTGAGCCAGCGCACCGAGCTGCAGGCCGGCAACCTGCAGCAGACCGCCGCGTCGATGGAACAGCTGACCGGCGCGCTCAAAGCCAGCGCCGATGCGGCCCGCAGCGCAGCCCGGCTCGCCGCCGAGGCGGGCGCGGCCGCGAGCCAGGGCGGCGCGGCCGTGCAGCAGGTGGTGCACACGATGGACAGCATCGCCGAGGGCTCGCAGAAGATCGGCCAGATCGTCTCGGTGATCGATGGCATCGCCTTCCAGACCAACATCCTCGCGCTGAACGCGGCGGTGGAAGCGGCGCGTGCCGGCGAGCAGGGCCGCGGCTTCGCGGTGGTGGCCGGCGAGGTGCGCGCGCTGGCGCAGCGCAGCGCCGCGGCAGCCCGGGAGATCAAGGCGCTGATCGGCTCCAGCGTCGAGCGCGTGCAGGCCGGCGCCGAGCTGGTGAACAGCGCCGGGCGCCACATGGGCGGCATGGTCGAACAGGTGCAGCGCGTGGCCGGGCTGATCGCCGAGATGGGCCAGGCCAGCCAGCAGCAGACCGCGGGCGTCGACCAGCTGAACGCCACGGTGGCCGGGCTGGACGAGGCCACCCAGCGCAACGCCGCACTCGTCGAGCAATCGGCCGCTGCCGCCGACAGCCTGCATGTGCAGGCGCATCAACTGGTCGCGGCGGTCGGCATCTTCCGCCTGGCCTGATTCCGCCAAGGTAAGCTCCCCTTCCCCGCTCATCCGGGCGGACAGGGAGTTTCGATGGAACCAACTGCACGCAGCGGCACCGACCGCGCGGCCGGGGTCGACGGCGACACCGCTTGCCACACCGCGCACGATCCCGCGCCCGACCTGCCCATGACCCTCGATCGCGAGCGCTGGCAGCGCCTGAAGGAGCTGCTGGCCGACACGCTCGAGCGCCCACCTGGCGAACGCAGGCGCTGGATCGCCCTCGCCTGCCCCGACGATCCCGCGCTGCGCGCCGAGCTCGAATCGCTGGTCGCGGCGGCCGAAGGCACCGGCCCGCTCGACCGGTCGCCCGCGGCGGGCCTGCTCGATGCGCTGTCGGCCGAGGCCGCCGCGGCACCGCACGATGCCAGCGGCCAGCGCGTGGGCGACTACCGGCTGCTGGCCCTGATCGCCCGCGGGGGCATGGGCGAGGTCTACCGCGCCGAACGGGCCGACGGGCAGTACGAGCAGCAGGTCGCCGTGAAGATCGTGCGCGAAGGCGCCGACACGCGCTTCCTGCTCGACCGCTTCCATGCCGAGCGGCGCATCCTCGCCGCGCTCGACCACCCGAACCTGGCCAAGCTGCTCGACGCCGGCGTGTCGCCCGAAGGCCTGCACTACGTCGTGATGGACCTGGTCGACGGCGGCGTGCCGATCGACGCCTGGTGCGCCGAACACGCGCTGCCGCTGGCCGAGCGGCTGCGCCTGTTCCGCAGCCTCTGCCTGGTGGTCGACCATGCGCACCGGCAAGGCGTGGTGCACCGCGACCTGAAGCCCGGCAACATCCTGGTCGGGCGCGACGGCGTCGTGAAGCTCGTCGACTTCGGCATCGCCAAGCGCCTGGACGCGCCCGCCGCCGATCGCACCACCACCGCGCTGCGCGCGCTGACGCCCGAGTACGCGAGCCCCGAGCAGGTGCGCGGCGAACCGGTCACCGCGGCCAGCGACATCTACTCGCTCGGCGTGGTGCTGTACCGCCTGCTGACGCAGGCCAGCCCCTACGGCCGGGCGACCGACGACCCGTATGCGCTGACGCGCGCCATCTGCGACACCGAACCGCTGCGCCCGAGCCGCGCGCCCGGCGATGCACCGCGCACCCTGCGGCGCCAGCTCGAAGGCGACCTCGATGCGGTGGTGATGAAGGCGCTGCGCAAGGATCCGCTGCACCGCTACGCCTCGGCCGAAGCGATGGCCGACGACCTGTTCCGCCACCTCGAAGGCCTGCCGGTGCAGGCGCGCCGCGGGGCGTGGAGCTACCGGGCCGGCCGCTTCGTGCTGCGCCACCGTGCCGCGGTGGGCGCGGTGATGCTGGCCAACCTGGCGCTGCTCGCCGGCATCGCCTTCGCCGGCTACCAGGCCTGGGAGGCGCAGCGCCAGCGCGAACGCGCGGAGCGGCATTTCGCGAGCGTGCGCAAGCTGGCCAGCTCGATGATGATCCCGATGCACGACGCGATCCGCGTGCTGCCGGGCTCCACGCCGGCGCGCAAGCTGCTGGTCGAGAACGGGCTCGCCTACCTCGAGGGCATCGCGCCCGAGGCGCAGCACGAACCGGCGCTGCAGATCGAGCTGGCGAACGGCTACCGCAACATCGGCGACATCCAGGGCCGGCCGGGGCTGGCGARCCTGGGCGATCCGCAAGCCGCGCTCAAGAGCTACGGTCGCGCGATCGAGCTGCTGGCGCCGGTGCTGGCCGGGCCGCCACCGCACGACGCGGTGTACCGCGACGCGCAGCAGGAGGCGGCGGTCGTGCACCAGCGCGAAGGCGCGGTGCTCGGCTTCACCGGCAAGTTCCCCGAGGCCGAGCGCACGCTGCGCGCCGGCGTCGCGGTGGCCGACGAGCTGGCAGCCGCCGACCCGTCGAACCGCACACGGCGGCTGGTGCGCGCGACGCTGTACGGGCAGCTGAGCCAGGTGCAGATGTTCTCGGGYGACATCGACAMCTWCCTGAAGACCKCGGMCGMYGCCGCCGCGCAGCTGGWGGCRCTGRTCGCGCAGGAYCCSGRCGACMKCGATGCCGGCCTGAACCTSGCRTCSAACTACTCGACGCGCGGCGAACAGCTGATCCAGCGCGACAGCACGGCCGCCAGCGCGCAGCTSGCGCTCGACGCYTTCCGCAAGAGCMYGGCSGTGCTGGAGMMGCTGGYKGCGAAGAACCCGCAGAACACCTCGMTCGCMCGSCACRTCGCGACCRRCCTGGAAAACAYCGCSTGGTGCCTGCGCCGCMTCGGSCAGCCGCGCGAGGCGGTGGCGCAGGCACGGCGCGCGCTCGAGATGATGCGCAAGCTCGGCGGCCAGGATCCGGGCAACACGCAGTTCCAGGCCGACGTCGCCAGCATGCAGACCTCGCTCGGCGAGGCGCTGCTGGCCGACCGCGATGCGCGTGCCGGCGTGGAGGTGCTCAGCGCCGCGGTGGCCTCGTTCGACGCATTGCCGGCCGGCATGCGAGAAGACAACTACGTGCACCACCACCAGGGACTCGCGCACCACCTGCTGGGTGTCGCGCTGCAGGCCCGGCAGCAACCCGGCGATGCCGCCGCGGCCTGCAGCCAGCAGCGGCTCGCGCTGCCGATCCTCGAGGAGATGGACAAGCAGGGCATCCCGCCCGGCGTCACCGGGCCGGCGGCCGTGCGCGAGGCCTTGAAGGGCTGCGGCTAGCGCCGGGTCGATCCTCCCCGATCGAACAGCTTCGGCACCACCGCCAGCACCAGCAGCGCCAGCAAGGTGCTCAGCAAGGCCGTCGACTCCCGGCCCAGCCCGCAGGCCACCCCGATCGCGGCCGTCATGAACACGCCCGCCGCCGTCGTGAGGCCGACCACCTGTTCTTCGTCACGCAGCTTCAGGATGGCGCCCGCCCCGAGGAAGCCGACGCCCGCGACCACGCCCTGGATCACGCGGCTGAGGTCGGCCACCTGCATGCCGCCCTGCTGCGGCACCAGCACGAACAGCGCCGCGCCCATCGCCACCAGCATGTGCGTGCGGATGCCCGCGGCCTTGCCCTGGCTCTGCCGCTCATAACCCAGCACGCCACCCAGCAGCGCCGCGAGCGTCAGCCGCAGCAGCACGCGCGTGATCTGCTCCGGGTCGCCGAGGTCGGAAAACTCGGAGCGCAATGCTCGCATCACCTGATCCATCGACGTTCCCTTGTTCTGCCTCAACAAATGCTACCGCTGTACTTGACGCTCGCCGACCCCTGGCGCAAATTCGCGCCGTCAGCGGAAGTCTCGCTCCACAACAAGTCAAGGGCCGCCATGAGCCAGCCACCGGAGACCTTCACCAAAGGCCAGGAGCTTCGCAGCTTCCTCTTCCTC
>NZ_JBFUCB010000462.1:0-4974 GCF_056405435.1 Rhizobacter sp. P1_G5
GTGGTGGAAGGCCGACATCGCCGGCAGCCTGGCGCATGCCGAGATGCTGGCGGCGCAGGCGGTGATCGGCGCGCAGGACCTGGCCGACATCCGGCGCGGCATGGCGCAGATCACGCAGGAGATCGAGTCCGGCGCGTTCGAGTGGAAGCTCGACCTGGAAGACGTGCACCTCAACGTCGAGGCGCGGCTCACGCAGCTGGTGGGCGATGCCGGCAAGCGGCTGCACACCGGCCGCTCGCGCAACGACCAGGTGGCGACCGACGTGCGGCTGTGGCTGCGCGACGAGATCGATGCGCTGCTGCCGTTGCTGGCGGGGATGCAGCAGGCGCTGGTGGGCGTGGCGGAGCGGCATGTGGAGACCATCCTGCCGGGCTTCACGCACATGCAGGTGGCGCAGCCGGTGAGCTTTGCGCACCATCTGCTGGCGTACGTGGAGATGTTCGCGCGCGATGCCGAGCGCCTGGCCGACGTGCGCAAGCGGGTGAACGTGCTGCCGCTGGGCGCGGCGGCGCTGGCCGGCACCAGCTACCCGCTGGACCGCGAGCGCGTCGCGAAGACGCTGGGCTTCGACGGCGTGTGCCAGAACAGCCTGGATGCGGTGAGTGATCGCGATTTCGCGATCGAATTCGCGTCGTTCGCGAGCATCACGATGATGCATGTGTCGCGGCTGGCCGAAGAGATCGTGCTGTGGATGAGCCAGAACTTCGGCTTCATCAACCTGGCCGACCGCTACTGCACCGGCTCGTCGATCATGCCGCAGAAGCGCAACCCCGAGGTGSCCGAGCTGGCGCGCGGCAAGAGCGGCCGSGTGGTSGGCCACCTGATGGGCCTGCTSACSCTGATGAAGGGCCAGCCSCTGRCCTACAACAAGGACAACCAGGAAGACAAGGAGCCGTTGTTCGACGCGGTCGACACGGTGCGCGACACGCTGCGCATCATGGCCGAGATGGTGGCCGGCATCGTCGTGAAGCCCGAGGCGATGGAGCGTGCGGCGCTGAAGGGCTATGCGACGGCGACCGACCTGGCCGACTACCTGGTGAAGAAGGGCCTGCCGTTCCGCGATGCGCACGAGGTGGTGGCGCATGCGGTGAAGTTCGCGCTGAGCGAAGAGCGCGACCTGGGCGACCTGCCGCTGGACGTGCTGCAGGGGTTCCATGCGGCGATCGGCCCGGACGTCTTCGATGTGCTGACGCTGCGCGGCTCGCTGAACGCACGCAACGTGCTGGGCGGCACGGCACCCGACCAGGTGCGGGCGCAGCTGGCACGGCACAAGGTCCGGCTGAAGTGACGCGCCGCCGGGGGATGCGCAGCGCATGGCTGCTGGCGGCGGCCTGCGCGCTGTCGGTGTTCGCGGCGGTGGCGCAGGCCAAGCCCGGGCTGCCGGAGCTGCGCGGCGAGGCGCTGACCCGCTTGCGTGCGACGGCCGCCGCGAAAGAGTCGCTGATCGGGCTTGCACCGTTGCCGCCGGCCAAAGACGCCGCGGCCGAGTACCTGGCCGACCTGTTCCAGGACGAAGGCTTCATCGCGGTCACGCGTGCCTGGCTCGACAGGACGCAGGCCACCAGCAGCGACGGCGTCTACCGCGAATGGGCGCGCTACTACGAAGAGACGATCAGCGCCGGTGTGGCCCTGCTGGACGACGAAGACCTCGCGACCTTGACCCGCAGTGTCCTGCTGCGGTGGCTGGACGGCTCCGGCCAGACGTGCGCGCGGCTGATGGCGGCGACCCGCGTCGAGCAGCTGGACGGCCTGCGGCCGTACACGGAAGCCGAGCTGTCCGGCTACTTCCGCATCCTGAAGCGCGCCTACGTCGGCGCACTGGCCAACGAGAAGCCGCGTCCGTCGGCCACCGAGGAACAGCTGGCGCGGGGGGGCCTGGAGATGTTGATCGCAGTCCCGCAGGAACAGCGTGGGCGGTTGATCGGGCTGGTATCCGGCAACTTTCCGGAGGTCATCACGCCCGAGATCTGCGCCGACCTGCAGGCCATGGTCAAGGCGATCGACAAGGTGCCTGGGGAGGACGGCGCCGCGTTGCGACGCGAATTCAATCTGTCCGTCGTCCGCGGCGCCTTCGACACCGACCCGCCGAAACGCCGGGTGGCTTCGGAAGTCAGCGGCACCTCGGCCAACGGCATGTTCGAACCGGGCCCGATCCAGCTTCACTATCCGCCGACAGCCGCCAAGGCCGGCGTCGAAGGCGAGATCGTCGTGCGGATCTGGGTTGACGGGCAGGGCTACGCGCAGCGCGTGAAGACCATGAAGCACGACTTCAAGCCCGCCGTCGTAACGCTGGAAGACGGCACCGACGTGCCATCGCAGGAGCTGTTCGAACCCCTCGTGATCGCGTACTACCAGTCGGGCCGCTTCCAGCGCCGCTTCAAGGATGGCCAACCGCGGCCTTACACCGCCGAGATTCCGATGAGCTGGAAGCTCGAGTAGCCGCGCCCCTCCTTTGGAGGGGGTTTCCTTTCCGAGGCGAAAACCTAGACTTCCCCGCACTCGAACACGGAGGGAGTCCATGAAGAAGCTCATCGCACTCGCGACCAGCCTGCTGCTGGCCGCCTGTGGAGGCGGCGGTTCGCCTGATTCGTCGCCATCGTCGCCACTGTCGTCACCCACCGCGCTGACCGAACGCGCTGCTGCCGCCGACCCGGCGGCCTCGGCGGCTACGGTGGACCCGCTGGCCCGCGTCAACGCCTACATCGGCACCGGCATCGGGTTTCCGAACCTGCAGGACCGGCCGCCTGAAACCCTGTCGGGCAGCACCTACCCGGGCGCGGCCCTGCCCTTCGGCATGGTGCAGTTCAGCCCCGACACCGGCTACGGCGAGGCCAACGCCCACGGCGGCTACAACTACGCGAAGCCCGTCATCCAGGGCTTCAGCCTGGTCCATGCCAGCGGCACCGGCTGCCCGGTGCAGCAGGATGTTTCGATCCTGCCCTTCGCCGGCCCCGTCGGCCCCTCGCCCGCCGCCAACCTTGCCCGCTACCAGATGCCGTTCACGCACGCCGGCGAGCAGATCTCGCCGGGGTTCTACGGCGTGACCGCGAGCAATGGCCAGGGCGCCGAGCTGACGGTGTCGCGCCGCGGCGGCTTCGCGCGCTTCAGTTTCCCGGACAGCGCCATCGCAAGCGTGATCCTCAATGTCGGCCGCAACGCCAGCACCGGGCGCAATGCCCAGCTGCAGCTGGTCGGCGACAACACGATCGAAGGCGTCGTGGAGGGCGCGGGCGTGTGCGGCAACGGCCGCTACACCGTGTACTTCCACGGCCGCTTCGACCGGCCGTTCAGCAGCTTCGGCACCTACCGCGCATCGGCTGTGAGCCCCGGCTCGCGCACCACGGTGCTCGGCCCGCAGACCGGCGGCTGGGTCACGTTCGCCGACAGCACGCCGGTGCAGCTGCGCATCGCRGTGTCGTATGTGAGCGTGGCGAACGCCCGGCTGAACCTGCAGGCCGAGCTGGCCGGCACAGACTTCGACGGCGTGCGCCAGCAGGCCCGGGACACCTGGGGCGAGATGCTCGGGCGCATCCAGGTCGACGGCAACGGCAGGCCTGACGACGAGGTGAAGTTCTACACCGCGCTGTACCACGCGCTGCTGCACCCGACGCTGTTCAGCGACGTCAACAACCAGTACGTCGGCTTCGACAACGTCGTCCGCACGACCAGCGGCTGGGACAAGTACGCCACCTTCTCCGGCTGGGACACCTCGCGCTCGCAGATGCAGCTGGTGGCGTGGCTCGCACCGAAGCAGGGCAGCGACATGGCGCAATCGCTGGTGGTGGATGCGCTGGCCAGCAACGCCGGCTTCCCGCGCTGGCCGATCGCGAACAGCGACAGCTGCATGATGTTCGGCGACCCGGGAGCGGTGATTGTGTCCAGCCTGCATGCCTTCGGCAGCACGGACTTCGACACCGCGGCGGCGCTGGCGGTGATGGAGCGCGGCGCCAGCACGCCCTTCCTGCGCTCGCGCGATTGCGAGACGCGGCCTGGCCTGTCGCAGTACCTGAGCCTGGGCTACATCCCGTACGGGCAGGGCGCGGCGGCCGCCAACACGCTGGAGTACGCGCTGGCCGATGCGGCGATCGGCCAGTTCGCCGGCGCGCTGGGCGATGGTGCCAAGCGGGATCTCTACCTGGCGCGCGGCCAGGCCTGGAAGACGCTGCTCGGGAGTTCGGGCTACATGCAGCCGCGCAACGCGTCGGGCAGCTTCGTGGCGCCGTTCAACCCGGGCCGCAACGACGGCGGCACGTTCGGCTTCGGCAACCCGGCGCAGTACACCTTCATGGTGCCGCAGAACTACCGGGGCCTGATCGACCGGATGGGTGGCAATGGCGTCGCGGTCGCGCGGCTGGACGAGCATTTCCAGCGCCTGAACAGCGGCTCGACCGGGTTGCAGGCCTTCATGTCGCTGGCCAACGAGCAGGGCACGCCGTGGGCCTATGCATTCGCCGGGGCGCCGTGGAAGTCGCAGGCGGTGGTGCGTCGCATCCTGGACGAACAGTATGCGAACCGTCCCGAGGGGCTGATGGGCAGCGACGACCTGGGCTCGCTGTCGGCCTGGTATGTGTGGGGTGCGCTGGGCCTGTACCCCGAGATCCCGGGTGTCGGCGGCTTCGTGCTCGGCAGCCCGCTGTTCCCGCGCACCGTGGTGCGCATGGGCAACGGGCACACGCTGACGATCAATGCGCCGAATGCGGGGACGCTGGGCATCTACATCGCCGACATGGCGATCGACGGCCAGCCGTCCACGCGCACCTGGCTGCCGTTGACGCAACTGGCGGAGGACACGGTGATCGACACGGTGTTGGTGCCGATGCCGATCCCGGCCTGGGGGAGTGCACCGGGGGATGCGCCGCCGTCTTTCGACACTCCATGAGGTTGGTTCACTGCGTGGGGCTGCTGCCGGGTCTCGCCCCGGACGCTGCGCTGTGCGGGCAGGTTTCGCCCTGCCGGGCGAGTCACTTTCATTTG
>NZ_JBFUCB010000463.1:0-4973 GCF_056405435.1 Rhizobacter sp. P1_G5
CCTCGGTCCCGCCCGGCGCAGGCGCCGCGGCCCCGGCGCCGCCGAACGGATTCGGGACGTTGGCGCAGCCGGCCACGGCCAGTGCGGCAGCCAGCGGCGCCAGGCGCGCGGCACATCGGGGCAGGTCCATGGGGGTCTCCGGTCGGGTGGACGCGGCATCGTAGCGTCCGATGCGCCGAATTGGCGACGCTCCCGCTCGCTTTTCCGCTCACTGCCGTCGCGGGCGCAGCATGACAATCCGCGCGTGATCCGCCCCGCCCACCTCCTGCGGCCGCGCCAGTGGCCGCTTCGCCTGCAGGCCAGCATGGGCAGCTGCGTGCTGCTGATGCTGCTGTCGCTGGCGATCGGCCAGCTGTGGGCCCGGCGGGCCGCCGACCAGGTGCGCACCGAGGCCGGCGCGGCGCTGCTGCAGACCGCGCGCAACATGGCCGATCGCCTGTCGTACGAGATGGCGGAGCGCACGCGCGACGTGCGCCTGCTGTCGCAGCTCGACGTGCTGCGCGGCACGACCTCGCCGGCCGAGATCCGCGGCGCGCTCGACCGGCTGCGCGCGACCCTGCCCGCCTATGCCTGGATCGGCGTGACCGATGCCGACGGCACCGTGATCGCCGCCACCGACGACGTGCTGCTCGGGCAGTCCATCGCCGCCCGCCCGGTGTTCCTCAATGGCCGCGAAGGCCTGTGGACCGGCGACGTGCACGAGGCGGTGATGCTCGCCCGCTACGCACCGAACTCGCCCGGCGAAGCGGTCAAGTTCGTCGACGTGGCCGCGCCGATCCGGCGCGCCGACGGCAGCCTGGGCGGCGTGATCGCGCTGCACCTGAGCTGGCAATGGGCCGACCAGCTGCGCCGCTCGGTGCTGAACCCGCGCGGCCTGCTGGCCACGCAGCAGCTGTCGGTGTACGGGCCCGATGGGGCGGTGCTGCTGGCGCCGCAGGCCGGCATGGGCCCGACCCTGGCACCGGCGCAGCTCGCCGCGCTGCAGGAGGGCTGGGCCGACACGCTGTGGAGCGACGGCAGGCCCTCGCTGACCGCGGTGGCCGAGAGCCGGCCGCTGCAGCAGTTCAAGGGCTTCCGCTGGCACGTCGTGGCCCGTGACCAGGGCGATGCGACCGCGGCGGCCACGCAGCAGGTGCGCGCCAGCGCGCTGGCCTGGAGCATCGGCATCGGGCTGCTGTGTTCGCTGATCGGCTGCTGGCTGATCGCGCTGCTGGTCGCACCGGTGGAGGAACTCGCGCATGCGCTGYGCGGCACCGCCGCCCGCCCGCGCGCACCCGGTGGGCCGGGCACATCGCTGCCGCGCCGGCGCAACGACGTGCAGCAGATCGCGGCCGCCGTCGCGCAGCTGCAGGACACGCTGAAAGACCGCGAGCAGGCGGTGCAGTCGCTCGAGCAGCGCGCGCTGCGCGATCCGCTGACGGGGTTGTGGAATCGCGGTTTCCTGGCCGAGATGGCCGAGCGCCTGGCCGACGACGTCGATCAGGCGCGGCTCGAGGTCTGCGTGCTGTGCCTGGACCTGGACGCTTTCAAGCCGATCAACGACCGCCATGGCCACGCGGCCGGCGACCAGGTGCTGGTGCAGGTGGCCAGGCGCCTGCGCAAGCTGGCGCGCGAGCAGGATTTCGTGTTCCGCCTCGGGGGCGACGAGTTCCTGGTGCTGATCACCGGCCTGCCGGGTGAAGGCAGCGCGCTGTCGCGCACGCTGGCCGAGCGCATCGTGCGCGACATGCGCCGGCCGATGAGCTACCTGACGCTGAACAACCTGCGGGTGGGCTGCAGCATCGGCGCCGCCGTCTGGCCGACGCACGGCGCGACGCTGGCCGAGGCGATGCGCCATGCCGACGAGGCGCTGTACGCCGCGAAGCACGCCGGGCGGGGGCAGTTCAGGCAGTACGCCGGGGTGTCGGGCTGAGGCGCTGAGGCCGGCGCTCAGGCGAAGCTGCGGCAATCCGCCAGCGGCAGGCCGCAGCCGTGCGGGTCCTCCGCGGCGAGCCAGGCCGCGGACACCTCGGTCGAGCTGCCGAGGAAGCGCTCGATCCACAGCATGAAGCCGTCGATGTCGAGCCTCGTCATCGGCATCGCCGACATGCTCAGCATCTCGCCGGTGTAGGCGTTCCAGCAGACCTCGAAGCGGGGATCGTCGCGCTGGGCGCGCGACAGGCAGCGCCAGTAGAGCTCATGCCCCGGCACCGCGACCAGCGAATGGCCCACCTGGGTGCCGATGCGCACGCATTCGAAGCGCGCGTCGAAGAAGAGGTCCACCGCGAAGCGGTCGTTGCAGACGAAGCGCGCCTGGTCACCCGCCACGCTGAAGGGCGAACTGCCGATGCGGCGGGCAAATTCGTCCAGGAGGATCTGCAAGGCGCTCACGTACCACTCGCGCTGTGGAGGCGCGGCGTCAGTAACGCGGACGTGCGCCGGGTTCCCTCGGGCGACACGACCGGCCGCACACAATGGGGGTCGCATGGACACCCCTCAGAAAGTGAACCGACGACGTGGGCGCGTTACTCAGCACGCGCCCCTCTCGGGGCATTCGATTCAACGGACCGCCTGACCCGGAAATCCCATGTCCCCTGTATCKCTCCCTACCGTCAAACCGCATGCAGCCCAGCGGATCGGCACCACCGCCCCGCTGGTGGTGCAGCACACGCCGGGACACCTGGGTCCCTACAGCATCACACCCGCGGAGCCGGGACCGGCCTGGGCCAGCCGCTATCGGCCGACGAACGATCGGCCGGCGAACGACGGCAACACGCCGCCGCCCGCCGAACCGGGTCAGTGAGCCCCGCCCCCACCGCCACCGGCGCCACCCTTCTTGGGCCGCGTCATCCACACCAGCCCGATCAGCAGCAGGAACAGCGCTGACGACAGGTAGAACAGGTCGGTCGCCGCCATCGTGTAGGCCTGCTGGTCGACCAGCCGGTTCACCGTCGCGAGCGCCTGGTCGGGGCTGTAGCCGCTGGCGCCGAGGTTCGACAGTGTCTGCGTCGCCGCAATGCTGTTGCCGTTCACCGTCTCGGCGATCTGCGCATGGTGCAGCACCGCGCGGTTCTCCCAGGCCGTCGTGAAGATCGACGTCCCGATCGCGCCGGCCGTGATCCGCACGAAGTTGCTCAGGCCGRCCGCGGCGGCCATCTGCTGCGGCTGCAGGCCCGAGAAGATGATGGCCTGCAGCGGGATGAAGAAGAACGCCATCGCCGCGCCCTGCAGGATCGTCGGCACCAGGATGGTGTTGAAGTCGGCCTGCGTATTGAAATGCGAGCGCATCCACAGCACCAGCGCAAAGCCGAGGAAGGCCACCGTGCCCAGGCGCCGCGGATCGATCTTGCCGATGTTCTTGCCCACCCACGGCGACAGCAGGATCGCGAGGATCCCCACCGGCGCCAGCGCGATGCCGGCCCAGGTGGCGGTGTAGCCCATGTACTGCTGCAGCCACAGCGGCATCAGCACCACGTTGCCGAAGAACACGCCGTAGCCCACCGACAGCGCCACCGTGGCGAGCCAGAAGTTGCGCCGCGCGAACAGCCGCAGGTCGACGATCGGGTTCTTCTCGGTCAGCTCCCACGCGAGGAAGAACAGGAAGCCCACCACCGCGACGACGGCCAGCGTGATGATCTGGCTGGACTGGAACCAGTCGAGCTCCTTGCCCTTGTCGACCATCACCTGCAGCGCACCGACCCACAGCACCAGCAAGCCCAGGCCGACGTAGTCGAGCGGCACCTTCTGCGGCACGGCGTCACGGGTGCGGTAGATCGACCAGGTGAACATCGCCGCGAGGATGCCGACCGGGATGTTGATGTAGAAGATCCACGGCCACGAGATGTTGTCGGTGATCCAGCCGCCCAGCAGCGGGCCGACCACCGGCGCGACCAGCACCGTCATCGCCCACATCGCCATCGCGGTGCCGGCCTTGGCGGCCGGGTAGCTCGCCAGCAGCAGCGTCTGCGACAACGGGATCATCGGGCCGGCCACCAGGCCCTGCAGCACGCGGAACGCGATCAGCGTCTCGATGTTCGGCGCCAGGCCGCACAGCCACGACGAGAACACGAACAGCAGGATGCTCGCCATGAACAGGCGCACCGGGCCGAAGCGGCGCGTGAACCAGCCGGTCAGCGGCACCGAGATCGCGTTGGCCACGCCGAACGAGGTGATGACCCAGGTGCCCTGGTTCGGGCTCACGCCCATGTCGCCGGCGATGGCCGGGATCGAGACGTTGGCGATCGAGCTGTCGAGCACGTTCATGAACGTCGCGAGCGACAGCGCGATCGTGCCGAGGACCAGCTGGCTGCCGGTCAGCGGCGGATGGGCCACCGGACGCGGCGGCGCGACCGGGGCGGGCGMAGGCGCCGGCGCTTCGGCGCCGGACACCGCATCGGCGGTGGTGGAGGACATGGGAAGGCTCCGCGGATCTCTGGGGCTGGCTTACTGCTTGACCGGGGTCAGCTTGACCGCGGCGGCGACGGCGCTCGACGCAACCGTCTCGCCCGCGGCGGCGGCCGGCGTCRCCGCCTCGCTGCGGCGTGCCGCCACCTTGGTGTCGGGCTTCAGCGCATGGCCGAGGTTGCTCGCGATGATCTTGCGCACCTCGCCGTCGGCCGCCTGGTTGACCAGGTCGAACACCGCCGTCTGCGCGACCGCCGAGCTGCGCTGCACATCGGCCAGCATCTTGCCGTCGGTGTTGCTCACGTCGACCTTGGCGTCCATCGACAGGCCCACGCGCAGCGGGTGCTCGGCAAGCTCCTTCGGGTCGAGCGCGACGCGCACCGGCACGCGCTGCACCACCTTGATCCAGTTGCCGGTGGCGTTCTGCGCCGGCAGCAGCGAGAACGCCGAGCCGGTGCCGGCGCCGAGTCCTTCGATCCGGCCGCGGTACTCGACCTTCTTGCCGTACACGTCGGCCTGCAGCGTGACCGGCTGGCCGATGCGCAGGTTCTTCAGCTGGCTTTCCTTGAAGTTGGCATCGACCCACAGCT
>NZ_JBFUCB010000464.1:0-4971 GCF_056405435.1 Rhizobacter sp. P1_G5
GCACGCCGCACCTGTCGGCGCAGGAGCTGCAGCTCCGGCTGGCCGGCGACGACCCGCCGCTGCTGCTGGACGGCCGCACCTTCGACGAGCACCGGCGCATGACGATCCCCGGCGCGGTCTCGGTGCCGAATGGCGAGCTGGTGCGCGAGGTCGGCGCGCTGCTCGGCGGCGACACGCGGCGCACGGTCGTCGTGCACTGCGCCGGCCGCACGCGCAGCATCATCGGCGCGCAGATCCTGCGCCAGCTCGGGTTGCCGAATCCGGTGCTGGCGCTGGAGAACGGCACGCAGGGCTGGGCGCTCGCGGGCTTGTCGCTGGAGCGCGGCAGCACGCGCCGGCCCGCGCCTCACAGTGCCCAGGCGGCGCTGTCGCACTGGCCGGTGCGGCGCCTGCCGGGGCGCAGTGTGACGGCGGCGCAGGCCAGCCGCTGGCTCGCCGAGGCGGCGCGCACCACCTACCTGTTCGACGTGCGCTCGGCCGAGGAATTCGCGCAGGGCAGCCTGCCGGGGGCACGCCATGCACCGGGCGGGCAGTTGCTGCAGGCGACCGATCTGTACGTCGGCACGCGGCATGCGCGCATCCTGCTCGTCGATGACGATGGCCTGCGCGCGCCGGTGGTCGCGCACTGGCTGTGGTTGCAGGGGCATGACGCGGTAGCCGTGGACGGGGGCATTCGGGCGGCGTTGCAGGTGCCGTCGACTGCATCGGCGGATGTGCCGGAGGTACCGCGGCTGGATGCCGAGGCGCTGCGCGAGCGGCTGCAACGCGGTGCGCTGCTGTTGGACCTGCGCGGCAGCCTCGCGCACCGGGCAGGACATCCGCAAGGCGCGCAGTGGACGATCCGCCCGCAGGTGGTGGAAGCGGCCCGAAAGGCCGGGGCAGGGCGTGCGCTGGTGCTGCTGAGCGACGAGCCGCGCATTGCCGACCTGGCTGCACYGGACCTGCGCGAGGCAGGCTTCACCGACCTCGCCCAGGCCAGCCTCGCCACCAGCGCCGAAGCCGGCCTGCCGACGGTGACGAGCCCCGACGAACCGTCCGATGCACAGGCCATCGACCACCTGTTCTTCGTGCACGACCGCCACGACGGCAACCTCGATGCGGCACGCCGCTACCTCGCGTGGGAACTGGGCCTCATCGCACAATGCGACGCCGACGAACTGGCGACCTTTCGCCTCGATCCGGCGGCCCTCGAACGGGAGATCCGATGAACGACCTGATGACACGGCGCGGCGTGTTGAGCCTGCCGCTGCTTGCGTTGCCGCTGGCAGCTTGCACCTCGACGCCGGCCGTGGCCGACGCGGATGCCGATGGCGCGCGGCTCCGCGCGGCGCTGGCCGGTGCGCAACGCAGCACCGCGAACCGTGCGCGCGATGCGGCACGGCACCCGTACGAGACGCTGCGCTTCTTCGGCCTCAAGCCCGGCCAGACGGTGGTCGAGATCGCGCCGGGTGGCGGCTGGTACACCGAGGTGCTGGCGCCGTACCTGCGGGAAGACGGGCGCCTGTATGCGGCGCACGAGCCGGCTGATGCCCAGGACGAGTACGCGCGGCGATCGCGGCAGCGCTTCGTCGAGAAGCTCGCGAAGGAACCGGCGGTGTACGACCGCGTGGTCGTCGGCGAGCTGCCGGCAGCAGGCAACCGGCTCGGCGGCATCGCACCGTCGGGTGGTGCCGACATGGTGCTGACCTTCCGCAACATCCACAACTGGATCGAGGCGGGGCGGCTCGATGCGGTGCTGCAGTCGTTCCACGCGGTGCTGAAGCCGGGCGGCGTGCTCGGCGTGGAAGAGCACCGCGCGCCGCCGGGCACCACGCTCGAACGCACGATCGCGACCGGCTACGTTCCCGAGGCGCTGGTCATCGAGCGCGCTGCTGCGGCCGGCTTCGTGCTGCTCGACCGCAGCGAGGTCAACGCGAACCCGCTCGACACGCGTGACCATCCGAACGGCGTGTGGTCGCTGCCGCCGACCTTGCGCGGTGGGGCGGTCGACCGCGACCGCTTCGTCGCGATCGGCGAGTCGGATCGCATGACGCTGAAGTTCGCGAAGCGCCGCGGCTGAGGTTGGCGCCCTCTCAGACCGTCAGCACGCCCTTGAACACCACGATGCCGCTGCCCGAGAGCTCCGGTTCGGGGTTCAGGCGCACCTGCAGGAAGCTGGGGCGCCCCATGCGCGTGCCTTGCTCGATCAGCAGCGCCTGGTCCGGCAACAGCCCTTCGTGCCCGAGGTAGGCCGCCAGGGGCCCGGCCGCGGTACCGGTGGCAATGTCTTCCCACAGGCCGATGGTCGGGTTGAAGAACCGCGCATACGCGCGCTGCGGCGCGGCAACGTCGAACGCGTAGACGTAGCAGCCCTCGGCACCGGCGCCTCGCAGCACCGGCAGCAGGGCTTGCGCGGCCGGCTGTGCGCGATCGACCGCGGCTTCATCGGCCACGCGAACCATCAGGTGGGCGGCACCGGTGTCGGCCGCGCGCGGCGCAGGGTGCGGCAGCACGTCGGCGGGTTCGAGGCCGAGGGCCCGGCTCAACGATTCCACGTCGACGCCGGCCGGCAGCAGCGTCAACGGCGACTGCCGCATGCGGCCGTGCACCTGGCCGCCGCGCCGTTCCAGCGTGATGGGCAGCACGTCGCGGCCGAGTTCCTGGTGGAAGGTCTGCGGCGTGTCCAGCGGCCCGAGCTGCCCCTCGTGCGCCAGCCACAGCCAGGCGCCCAGCGCGTTGTGCCCGGCACCGGACACCTCGACACCGCTGGCCGTGAAGGAACGCAGCCGCCTATCGGCGCGATCGCTGCGCTGCAGGAAGGTGGTCTCGGCCTGGTTGAACTCGCCGGCGATGCGGCGCAGCAATGCATCGTCGAGACCGTCGGCCCCTTCCACGACCGCCAGCGGGTTGCCGGTGAGCGGCGCGTGGGCAAACACGTCGATGAGTCCCGCGGTCAGAACAGTCATGACATGGCTTTCGGTGTGCAGGAGAGGTGAAGCTGGCTCATCATCTGGCCCTTGGGTGGTAGGGCCTCCAGCGTAGCGTTGGCTGGGCCGCCGCTCAAGTTCACATTCTTCAGCTTCAGATGAAGCATCCTCATCATGACGCGCTATATCCTGCCACCCCTGTCCCCGTTGAGAGCCTTCGAGGCTGCCGCGCGCCGCGCCAGTTTCAAGGCAGCGGCCGCGGAGCTGTTCGTGACGCCGACGGCCATCAGCCACCAGATCCGCCAGCTCGAAACCTGGCTCGGCGTGCGCGTGCTTGACCGCACGCCACGCGCCGTCACGCTGACGCCCGAGGGCCTGCTGCTGTACCGCGCCACCGTGCTCGGCTTCGGCGAGATCGGCCGGGTCGCTGCGCAACTGCGTGACGGCCTCTCGGCGAAGGCGCTGACCCTGTCGACGACCACCGCGTTCCTGAGCCACTGGCTGGTGCCGCGCCTCGATGCGCTGCGCGGCCTGCTGCCCGACCTCGACCTGCGGTTGCACGCCTCGCAGGCGGTCGTCGACCTGGCACCGGGTGGCGTGGAGGTGGCGATCCGCTACGGCGCGGGCCTGTTCGCGGGTGTCGAGTCGACGTGGTTGAAGGACGACCTGTTCGCCCCGGTCTGCAGCCCGCTGCTGAAGATGCGCGGACCGGCCGACCTGCGCCGCGCCGCGTTGATCCACGTCGATGGCCGCACCGCGCAGCAACCGGCCCCCGGTTGGCGCGCGTGGTGTGAACGGGCCGGCATCGCCGGCGTCGACACCGACGCCGGCGTTCGTTTCAACGACAGCCAGCACGCGGTGCAGGCGGCGGTGGCGGGAGGCGGCATCGCCCTCGTCAGCCTGGTCCTGGTGGCCGACGCGCTGGCGTCGGGCCTGCTGGTCCAGCCCTTCGCCGTCACCTTGCCCGGCGCGGCGTACCACTTCGCCTGCGCGCCCGGCCTCGGTGAGCGCCCGGATGTCGTGGCGCTGCGGGGCTGGTTCCAGCAGGCGCTGTCGGCAGCGTAGCGAAGTCCATCACAACCGGTCGACACACTTCCTCACTGCGCCCTCGCTCTCCGCGTTTGCATGTGAGCTTCCCTTCGTTGTGTCCCCCGATGTCGGTGCGTAGCCTGCGGTCACGTTTTTTCGTGACCCATCCAACATGCCTTCATCCAGACGACCCCTGCTCGGCGCGCTGCTGCTCGCCGCCATCCCCTCCGTACACGCCGCCGAGCCCGAGGGCCAGAGCCTGCCCGGCGTGCAGATCACCGGCTCGCGCCTGGTGCGCGCCCAGGCCGAAGGGCCGACACCAGTCACGGTGATCAAGGGCACCGACATCGAACGGCTCGGCTACCGCAACGTGTTCGACGCGCTGTCGGCGCTGACGCAGAACACCGGCTTCACGCAGGGCGAGGACTTCGGCAACACCTTCACGCCGGCCGCCAACGCGATCAGCCTGCGCAGCCTCGGCCCGAACCACACGCTGACGCTGCTCAACGGCCGCCGCGTCGCCGACTACCCGACCGCCTACGACGGCGAGGTCAACTTCGTGAACCTCGCCAACATCCCGTCGGTGCTGATCGACCGCATCGAGATCCTCGACGGCGGCGCCTCGGCGGTCTATGGCTCCGATGCGATCGCCGGCGTCGTCAACGTGATCCTGAAGCGGCAGACCGACGGCATCCACCTGAACGTGAAGGCCGGCACCACGCAGCAGGGCGGCGGCGAGAACCTGCGCGTGCAGCTCAGCGGCGGCATCGCGAGCGACGCCGTGACCGGCATCTGGGGCCTGGAGCTCGGCAAGCGCCAGCCGATCTGGAGCCGCCAGCGCGACTTCATGGCCGACACCACGCGGGCCGGCGCCGCGCCGACCGCGATCGCGTCGCGCCGCAATGCCGACACCGGCGCCTACGTCGACCCCGGCACCGCCTGCGATGCGCTCGGCGGGCTGTTCGACGGCAGCACCCGGCACTACCAGGCCGGCAGCCGCAACTACTGCGCGAGCGGCCGCGCCCAGCCCACCTAC
>NZ_JBFUCB010000465.1:0-4969 GCF_056405435.1 Rhizobacter sp. P1_G5
CTACTACGAAGGGCGCAAACCGGCCTTCGTCGACGACCTCATCGGCCTGCTCGTCGGCCCGATGTTCGTCACGGCCGAAGTGATGTTCGCGCTGGGCTGGGGCCGGCCGCTGCTGGCCGAGATCGAGCGCCGGGTCGGCCCGACCGTGCTGCGCGACCTCGCCCACCCCGCCGCCTGATTCGTGACCCTCCGCCAGGTTCGGCGCGCCGCGCTGGCGCTGGCGGCGCTGCTGGTCCTGGCCATCGCCTTCCTGGTGGTCCAGGCCCGGCGCCATCCTCCGCTCGATGAGTTCCGCCCGCTGACGCTGCCGCCGGCCCCCGCCGGCTCGGCCGTCACGGTGCGCTTCGCCGGCGTCGCGACGCTGCTGTTCGACGACGGCGAAACCGCCTGGATGACCGACGGCTTCTTCTCGCGGCCCGGYATGCGCCAGACCTTCTTCGGGCGCATCGGGCCCGACGCCGCAGCCATCGACAGCGCCCTGAAGCGCCTGGGCATCACCCGGCTGGCCGCCGTCGTCCCCGTGCATTCCCACTACGACCACGCGATGGACTCGCCCACCGTCGCGCTGCGCACCGGTGCCGTGCTGATCGGCTCCAACTCGACGATGCAGATCGGCTTCGGTGCCGGCCTGCCACGGGCCCAGCTGTATGAGGTGCACGCGGGCGAGGCCGTCGCGCTCGGCAAGTTCCGGCTGACCTTCATCGCGTCACGCCACAGCCCGACGYCGTGGAGCGACGGCGTGTCGGTGGAGAACATCGCAGCACCCGTCGTCCCGCCGACGCGCGCACCAGCCTGGCGCGAGGGCCAGGTGTGGAGCATCGTCGTCGAGCACGCCTCGGGCGGCCGCTGGCTGATCGAAGGCAGCGCCGGCTTCATCCCCGGCGCCTTGGCCGGCCGCCGGGTCGACACCGTGTTCCTCGGCGTCGGCACGCTCGGCCGCAAGGACGACGCCTACCGCAGCGCCTACTGGCATGAGACGGTGCAGCTGACCGGCGCAAAACGCGTCGTGCCGATCCACTGGGACGACTTCTGGCAGCCGCTCGATCAGCCGCTGCAGGCGATGCCGTTGCTGTTCGACGATTTCGGCGTGACGATGGCCGATCTCTCGCGGCGGGCAAAGCAGGATGGCGTCGAGTTGCGCCTGCCACCGCTGTTCACGCCGTTCACGCCGTAGCGCCGCTCCTCAATCCGCCCAGGTGACCACCCCACTCCACGCCGTCACCAGCACCACGATGCCGAACACGATGCGGTACCAGGCGAACGGCACGAAGGTGTGCGTGGAGATGTAGCGCAGCAGCCAGCGCACGCAGAAGAACGCCGAGATGAAGGCGGCCACCATGCCGACCACCCACATGCCCAGGTCGTCGACCGACAGCAGCGCGCGCTCCTTGTAGAGCGAATACACCGACGCGACGCCCAGCGTCGGGATCGCCAGGTAGAAGGTGAACTCGGTCGCCACCTGCCTCGACAGCCCGAACAGCATCCCGCCGATGATCGTGGCGCCCGAGCGGCTCGTGCCCGGGATCAGCGCGAAGGCCTGCGCGATGCCGACCTTCAGCGCATCCAGCGGCGTCAGGTCGTCGACCGAATGCACCCGCACGCTGTGCTGGCGCCGCTCGGCCCACAAGATGATCAGCCCGCCGACGATGAAGGTGGTCGCCACCGTCGGCGCGTTGAACAGGTTCGCCTTCAGCATCTTGCCGAACAGCAGGCCCAGCACCGCCAGCGGCAGGAACGCGATGCCGACGTTCAGCAGCAGCCGGCGTGCCTTCGGGTCGCTCCCCAGCCCGCCCAGCACCCCGCCGATGCGGCCGCGGAATTCCCACACCACGGCCAGGATCGCCGCGGACTGGATCACGATCTCGAACAGCTTGCCGCGCGCATCGTTGAAGTGCATCAACGACCCCGCCAGGATCAGGTGCCCCGTGCTCGACACCGGCAGGAACTCCGTCAGCCCCTCGACGACGCCCATCACCGCCGCCTTCAACAACAGTACGAAGTCCACTCGCATTCCCCGGCAAAAAATGAGCGCCGATGATAGCGGCAGCCCTCCCCCCGGCTTGACCCCCGCCACCCCACCCCTTACATTACTGACCAGTCAGTCAGTACCGTGACATGAGTACCCCCGACCCCCTCCACCCCCTCCCCGCCCGCCAGCGCCGCAAGGAAGCCCGTCCCCAGGAACTGCTGGACGCGGCTTTGGCGCTCTTTTCTGAAAAGGGTTTCTCCGCAACCCGGTCGGAAGAAGTCGCGGCGGCCGCCGGGGTGTCCAAGGGCACGCTCTATCTCTATTACCCGAGCAAGGAAGAGCTGCTGAAGGCGGTGATCCGCGACCGCGTGTCGACCGAGATCCAGAGCGGCGTCGACGAAGTGCGCGCCTTCGCCGGCAGCAACGCCCAGGTGCTGCGCGAGGTGCTGCCGCGCTGGTGGCTGCGCATCTTCGAGAGCCCGGCGTCCGCCGTCTTCAAGCTGATCGTCACCGAGGTGCGCAACTTTCCCGACATCGCCGACTACTACCGCGAGCAGGTCATCGAGCCGGGCTCGCAGCTGGTCGGCACCGTCGTGCAGCGCGGCATCGAGGCCGGCGAATTCCGCCCGGTCAACGTCGAGTTCACCGTGCACTCGCTGATCCTGCCGATGGTCATGCTGTGCATGCACAAGCACTCGCTGGGCGTCTGCTCGCCGGTGCCCTCCCTCGTGTCCCCGCAGGACTTCATCTTCCAGCACATGGACACCGTCACCCGCGGCATCGAACGCCACCCGGCCCCCGTCGTCTCATGAAGCGCTGGGTGAAGTGGGCGGTGCCCGTCGTCGTCGTCGCGCTGATCGGCGGCTTCGTGATGCGCGCGCTCAGCGCCCGCAAGCAGGAGCAGGCCCTGCTCGGCAGCACCAAGGCACCGGCCGCGCTGGAGCTCGCGCCCGGCGACCTGCTCGTGCTGCGCCCGCAATCGTTCGCCCGCACGCTCGCGGTGTCGGGCGGCCTGAAGGCGGTCAACAGCGCGGTGGTGCGCGCCAAGGTCGCCGCCGAGGTCAGGTCGCTGACGGTGCGCGAAGGTGACAGCGTCAAGGCCGGCCAGGTGATCGGCCAGCTCGAGACCACCGAGGTCGAGCTGCGCCTGCGCCAGGCCGAGCAGAACGCCGCGTCGGCACGCGGCCAGCTCGACATCGCCCGCCGCACGCTGGAGAACAACAAGGCGCTCGTCGCCCAGGGCTTCATCTCGGCCACCGGCCTGGAGACCTCGGTGTCGAACGAGGCCTCGGCCCAGGCCACCTACGGCGCGGCGGTCGCTGCCGTCGACCTGGCCCGCAAGTCGCGCAGCGATGCGCAGCTGATTGCGCCGATCAACGGCATCGTCTCGGTGCGCGCGGTGCAGCCGGGCGAGCGCGTCGCGATCGACGCCAGACTGGTCGAGGTGGTCGACCTGTCGCGCATCGAGCTCGAGGCGGCGATCGCCCCCGAAGACGTCGGCACGGTGCAGGTCGGCCAGGCGGCCACGCTGCAGGTCGACGGGCTCGCCACGCCGGCACAGGCCAAGGTGGTGCGCATCAACCCGAGCACGCAGTCGGGCACGCGCGCGGTGATGGTCTACCTCGAACTGCAGCCGCAGCCCGGCCTGCGCCAGGGCCTGTTCGCGCGCGGTGCGATCGAGATCGAGCGCAAGACCGCACTGGTCGTGCCGGCCAACGCGGTGCGCGTCGAGCAGGCCCGGCCCTACGTGCTGGCGGTGGTCGACGGCAAGGTGGTGCAGCGCCCGGTGACGCTGGGCGCCCGCGGCAGCGTCGCCGGCAGCCTGGAGCGCGACGGCCAGGTCGAGCTGCTGCAAGGTGCCGGCGAAGGCATGACGCTGCTGCGCGGCACCGTCGGCCAGGTGCGCGAAGGCACGGCCGTGCGCGTCACCAGCCCGGCCTCGGCCCCCTGACCGGCCCGCCGCACCATGTGGTTCACCCGCGTCTCGATCGGCAATCCGGTGATGGCCACGATGGTCATGCTGGCCTTCGTCGTGCTCGGGCTGTTCAGCTACCAGCGCCTGGCGGTCGACCAGTTCCCGAACATCGATTTCCCGACCGTCGTCGTGCAGATGGACTACCCGGGCGCCTCGCCCGAGATCGTCGAGAGCGAGGTCACGAAGAAGATCGAGGAGGCGGTCAACACCGTCGCCGGCATCAACTCGCTGTACTCGCGCTCGTATGAAGGCACGGCCGTCGTGATCGTCGAGTTCAACCTCGATGTCGACGGACGCAAGGCGGCCGATGACGTGCGCGAGAAGGTCGCGCTGATCCGCCCCAACCTGCGCGACGAGGTGAAGGAGCCGCGCATCTCGCGCTTCGACCCGGCCAGCCAGCCGATCTTCAACGTCGCGGTGCTGTCCGCCGATGGCAAGCGCTCGCCGCAGGAACTCACCACCTGGGCCACCCAGGTGCTGCAGAAGCGGCTCGAAAACGTGCGCGGCGTCGGCGCGGTCAGCGTGATCGGCGGTGTCGAGCGCGAGATCAACGTCTATGTGCGGCCGGCCGCGCTCGATGCGCTGGGCCTGAGCGTCGACCAGGTCGTCGCCGCGGTGCGCAGCGAGAACCAGGAGCTGCCGATGGGCTCGATCCGCACACGCGAGCAGGAGCGCGTCGTGCAGATCAATGCGCGGCTGAAGCGGCCGGACGACTTCCGCGAGATCATCGTCGCCCGCCGCGGCGCGAACGGCGGCAATGCCGTCAAGCTGTGGCAGGTGGCCGACGTGGTCGACGGCCCGCAGGAGATCGAGAGCCTCGCGCTCTACAACGGCCAGCGCACCGTGCTGCTGTCGGTGCAGAAATCGCAGGGCGAGAACACCATCGAGGTGGTCGACGGGCTGAACAAGGCGCTGGCCGAATCGGCCGCACTCACGCCGCCGGGCGTCAAGGTCGAGGTCAACCGCGACAACTCGCGCGGCATCCGCGTCTCGGTGGCCAACGTCAAGCGCACGCTGTTCGGGGG
>NZ_JBFUCB010000466.1:0-4939 GCF_056405435.1 Rhizobacter sp. P1_G5
TCGGCCGGCCGCGCAGCGTGTCGTCGAAGAAGCGCCACTCGCCGGCGCGCAGCGCCGGGGCGTGCGCGAGCAGCGCGGCCTCGCCGCCGAGCGGCCGGCCCTGGGGGTCGCTGACGACGAAGGCCACGTCGTCGACCAGGTCGGCGCGCAGTGCACGCAAGGTCTGGGTGCTCAGCGGCAGCGTGGCCTGCCCGTCGTGCATCTCGAGGATGTTGGTCAGCGCGACCGCGGTGTCGGTCAGTGCGCGGTCCAGCCCGTCGAGCGCGGGGCGCACGGCGAGCGCGTAGACCAGCGCCGCGGCCAGCGGCACGAGCGCCACCAGCGGCAGGATCAGCCACATGAGCAGCGTGCGCCGCAGGCTGTGGGCGGGAGCGGTGGAGGCCGTCATGGTTCATCTCCGGTGTCGAGCAGGTAGCCCAGCCCGCGCACGGTGCGCAGGCGCACGCCGGCCGGTTCGATCTTCGTGCGCAGGCGCGACACCAGCAGGTCCAGCGCGTTGTCCGAGGTGGCACCGCTCCAGCCCGGCACCAGCGCGACCAGCTGCTCGCGTGGCACCACGCGCCCGGCCTTCAGCATCAGGTACTGCAGCACGTCGCACTCGCGGCGCGAGAGCTTCACCGGCTCGTCGCCCAGCCACGCCCGCAGCTCGCGCGGGTCGAAGCGCAGCCGGCCGACCACCAGCACTTCGGCCTGCCGGTTCTCGTGGCGGCGGGCGAGGGCGCGCAGCCGCGCCACCAGCTCGACCGGCGCGAACGGCTTGACGAGGTAGTCGTCGGCACCGACCTCGAGGCCGTGCACGCGCTCCGCCACGGTGTCGCGCGCCGTCAGCATCAGCACCGGCAGCTTCGAGCCCTGCGCACGCACGCGGCGCAGCGTCTCGATGCCGTCGATGCCGGGCAGGCCGATGTCGAGGATCAGCGCGTCATAGTCGTCACGCAGCAGCGAGGCCGGCACCGGCTCGCCGCGCGGGCTGGTGTCGACCCGCCAGCCTTGCGCGCCCAGCACGCCGGCGATCGACGCGGCGAGGGGCTGGTCGTCCTCGACCAGCAGGATCAGCATGGGAGAGCGGCTCCTGGCGACATGCGAAGGTCAGCGCTGAATCCAGTTGACGACTTTCAGCCCCGGCACCTGTCGGAAGTGCTTCTCGTTGTTCGTCACCACCACCGCCTGCAGCGCCAGCGCATGCGCCGCGATCATTTCGTCGAACTGGCCGATCGGGCGACCGGTCAGGCGCAGGTGGGCACGCAGGGCTCCGTGGCGGTCTGCCGCAAGCTGGTCCCACGGCTCGCAGCGCACGCACGCCAGGAATTCGTCGACCAGCGCTTCAAGACGGCGGGYCGGGGCCACCAAGGCGACTCCGAAGCGCAGTTCGGAGTAGGTGACGGCAGAGATGCAGACATCTGCCGGGTCGAGGGCTGCCAATTTGCTGTCAGCGTCGGAGTGCCTCTTGATCACCGCGCTGCAGATGTTCGTGTCCAGCAGATAGAGCATCCATCACTCCTTCCAGTCGGAGAACGGATCGCGCTCCTGCGGTACGGCGGATCGATCGGCAAGGAAGTCATCCGGAACGACTGACGGGTCCTTGTCTCGCAGCTCGAAGAAGTCTGCCCAGCTCTTGGCAGGTCGGCTGGACAAGACCACGTCACCGGTCCGGGGGTCGCGTCGGACATACACCTCCGGCACATCGAAGCGAAACTCCGCCGGCAGTCGAACGGCTTGGCTGCCGCCGTTCATGAAGATCCTGGCCGTCTTCGCCGCATCGTTTCTCATGAGGGTGTCTCCGAAAATATATACACATGTAGATACTAACGGGGCGCACCCTGTCGTGCAAGGCGGCGCACTCCATCGGAATGCACCGCTGGACTCAACCGCGCCGCGCCTTCTCGATCGTCGCGATGTCGATCTTCTTCATGCGCATCATCGCTTCGAAGGCGCGCCCGGCCGCCGCGCGATCGGGGTCGGTGAAGGCGTCGGTGAGGGCGCGCGGCGTGATCTGCCACGACAGGCCCCAGCGGTCCTTGCACCAGCCGCACTGGCTTTCCTCGCCGCCGTTGCCGACGATCGCGTTCCACAGGCGGTCGGTCTCGGCCTGGTCATCGGTCGCGATCTGGAACGAGAACGCCTCGCTGTGCTTGAAGGCCGGGCCGCCGTTCAACCCGATGCACGGCACCCCGGCCACGGTGAACTCGACCGTCAGCACATTGCCCTGCTTGCCGTCAGGGTAATCGCCCGGCGCGCGGTGCACCGCACCGACCTTGCTGTCCGGGAACGTCGCTGCGTAGAAGGTGGCGGCGTCGAGCGCCGTGCCGTCGTACCAGAGGCAAATGGTGTTCTTGCTGACCATGTCGCGGCTCCTGCAGGGTTGRACGAGGCCGACAGTATGGCCTCTCGGCGCGCCCGCAGGATCAGGCCGTCATGCGTTCAGCAGCTTGCGGCCCGCGATCACGTCGTCGAGTTCCTTCAACAGCGCCGCCTTCATGCCTGCCGATGGATTCCACGGCGTCGCCGCTGCCTCCTTCGCGGCATCGAGCCAGCGCCAGCCGGCGCGGCCGAAGCGGCTCGCGGCAACCTGCAGCCGCAGGCCCTGCGGGATCCTGCCGGCCGCCTGGGCCGCCCGCAGCCGCGACTGCAAGGCCTCGGCCCAGTCGAACAAGGCCGCGATCTCCGCGCGGGCCGGCACGGGGTCCACGTAGGCGCCGCCCCAGGGCAGCTGGATGAAGAGCGCGATGCCGTCGGCGACCAGGTAGAAGTGCGCCGCCCAGCTGTTGCTGCCGTGGCCGTCGAAGCCGACCAGCGCGTAGTCCTCGGGACCAGGCCGGGCCTCGACCTCGGCCAGGAAGTGATCGATGTCGTACGGCGACGAGGCCACCGCCCGCGTGGCGAACCAGCCCGCGGCCTGCGGTTTCAGCGCCGCGGCCAGCGCGGCCGGCATCGGCGGAAACGGCAGGCTCTCAGCTTCGAACAGCGCCTGGGCGGACTCGGATGCATTCATGGGGAAGATCTCACCAGTTGTGGTTGGCATGGTGGCGCTCGCGTCCGATGTAGCTGTTCTCGGCGGTCAGCAGGGCCTGCACGCCGGGTTGCTCCCAATCGTCCGGGTGGATGATGTTGCCTTCTGTGCGCAGCTTCGCGATGTGGTCCTTGACGCCCTCATGGCGCGCGATCGCTGCCTGGATCTCGGGCTCGCTCAGCTTGTTGCCCAGCATCGCACGGATGTCGCGCGACGTGAGCGAGTTGATCGCGCGTGCCATCTCGGTGTCGACCACCGGCGGCAGCGCGGTGCCGCGGAAGCCGTGGCGCATGCTGTCGTTGTCCACCCACTGGATGCCGGCCGGGTCCGTCAGGTTCTTGCCGAAGCACTGGTCGTTGTCGATGCCCATGACCTTGGCGGTGCCGTGCGGCTCGGGCTTGGGACTGAAGTCGATGAAGTAGTTGTTGGCATGGCGATCGCCTTGCCCGGTGATGTGGTCGAGCAGCTGCAGCTTGGTGACCTCGGCCGCCACGACCCCGCGTGCCAGCGTGCTCGCCTCGATCTCCGCGGCCGGCTTGCCAGTCGCGAGATCCATGACCAGGCCGAGGTCGGGGTCGACGGCGCCGCGCCCGGTGTCGATCACCGCCATCCGGGTGCTCGGGACCACGTCGAAGCCGAGCTTCTTCGCGACATCGACCGTCGCGATGTTGCGCATCGCGATCTGCGGATCGTCCCGCGGGATGCCGGTCGCCGCGGCGACCCAGCCTTTCTCGATGCCCCCGAGCGGCTTGAAGACGCCGTTGAACGCCGTGCCGTCGGGATTCTTCAGCTTGACCTGGAAGACGGTGTTGAAGGCGCCCGAGCCCAGCTTCTTCGGCGGCTCGAGCACCTGGGCATTCGTGAACGCCGGCAGGGTGTCGCCGGTGACCTTCAGGTTCAACTGCTTGTAGAGGCGGCCGATGTGCCGGGCGAGCGTCGGGACGTTGGTGGCCTCGCGCTGCTCCTTGCGGAACAGTTTCTGCTGCCCCTGCGGCACCTTCGTCTGGATCGGATACGCATCGACCTGCTGCCCCAGCGCGGGGCCGGGGCGTTGCGGGAAGCCCTGCGGCGTGGGCTGCTGCCACCGGGCCGCGGGGCTGCTCCATGGATTCGGCATGGAGGGCATCGCCGGCATCTGCAACGGCGCCTGCTGCAGCTCGGGTGGCTTCGGCGGTCTCGGGGGCACCGCCGGGCGCGGGTTCTGGTGGGCCTCCAACGGTGTCGGCCACAGCTCCGGCGGCTTCGGCGGCAGCGGTGGCCGCGACGCCACCGCCGGACGGGGGTTGCCCCACGGCTGTGCTTGCGGCATCTGCATCGGCATGGCCATCGGCGTGGGGTCGGGCCGCGCCGCTTGCAGGTCCCTCGCGGCACCGAGCACCCCCCGGAACGCCGCCAGCCCGACCCGTCCGGCCATGCCGCCGGCCACCCGCAGCGCATTGCGGCGTTTCAGCGGCGATTCGGGCGTGGGTGGTGTGAAGGGCGATTGCCGGCCACCGCCAGTGGTGCGCTCCGGCGACAGCGCCCGCCCGATCGCACCGGAGTCGAGCCGGCTCAGGATCCGCTCGAGGCTCGGACGCTTGCCGATCGTGCTCATCGCGCGGCCTTCCATGCAGGAAGGGGGCATCGCTTCGCTGGTTCGTTCACTGTCATCATGGGTCGCCTTTCGGGGCTTCCAGGATGTCGCGGCGAGCGCGGCCCGGCCGACGCGACGGCGAAGCGCTGTCACGGTTTGCGAAGGCCTGGCGATCGGGGGCGTCGTGCGCCTTATGGCTTGCGCCGTCGACCGCTGCCCCGGCAGGCCAGYACCGCAGCGAGGCCCAATCCGGCGGCCGCCAACCCCAGGGTCCAGGTCGGCAATGGCAGCTCCGGCGGCGGCACCGGCGCGAGCGTGCCGCCGGTTTGCGCTTCGAGCCACGCCACGAAGCGGGG
>NZ_JBFUCB010000467.1:0-4925 GCF_056405435.1 Rhizobacter sp. P1_G5
GCAGAAGGTGGTGCAGGCGGCCGGGCGGGTGATCCGCACGACCAGCGACGAAGGGGTCGTGATCCTGATCGACGACCGCTTCGCGAAGCCGCAGGTGCGCGGGCTGTTGCCGGCGTGGTGGCAGGTCGTCGCGGCGGCCGGCTGAGCTTTTTCTCTCCGGAGAACCCCGCCCGTTGTGCGCCGGGCGAGCGTGTATAAAAGGTGGCATCGTGGCGCCGTGCGCACCGCTGTTCGTGTCACGCTGCATCGTCTGCGAAGCGTTGTCGTGGTTCAGCAAAGGTTGATCATGCCCGCACCGTCGCTTCATGCGTTCCTGACACGGCTGATCTGGCTGTGCGTCGGGCCGCTGGGGGTGCTCTCGATCTACCTTGCCATCGAACGCGTGCGCGACGTGCAGGACAACCGCGACCGCGAGGCCCGGGGCATTGCGACCACGCTCGCCGGCGACGTCGATCAGTTCCTGAACGCCCGCATCGGCGCGCTCGGGATGCTGGCGCAGTCGCCGCTGATCGACGTGGCGTCGCGCCGCGCCGAGCTCTACGAGGAAGCGCAGGCGTTCCGCCGCAGCTTCGGCGGCCACGTGATCGTGGCCGACCCCGGCCTGCACATGCTGCTCAACACCCGCGTGCCTTTCGGCACGGCCTTGCCGCCGCTGCCGGTCCCGAAGGGCCGGGCGGCCGTGCCGATCGCATTCGCCAGCGGCCGCCCGGCGGTCGGAGACCTGTTCATCGGCCCGGTCGCCAAGGAGCCGCTGGTGGCCGTCGCGGCGCCGGCACTGCGCGATGGCAGGGCGGCCTTCGTCGTGCTGACGGTGTTCGAGGTGCGTCAGTTCCAGGCGCAGCTGGAAGCGGTCGGGCTGCCGGCCGGCTGGTCGCTCGCGCTGCTCGACGGCAGCGGCGGGACGATGGCGCGGCGCGCGGCGCCGGGCTTCAACCCGGCCACCGACGTCGACGCCGGCGGGCGCTTCACCGTGAAATCGGCGCTCTCGTCCTGGTCGGTCGTGCTCGACATTCCGCGCGACATCTACCGCGCACCGCTGCTGGAGGCTGCCGCGACRCTCGCGCTCGCGGTGGCGGCCGCGACGCTGGCCGGCGTCGTCGGCGGCACGCTGGCCGGTCGCCGCCTCGCGCGTTCGGTGGCCTCGCTCGCGCAGACCCCACCGCCCGGCGCGCCACCGCCGCCGATCACCGAGATCGCGGCCGTGCGGCGCCTGCTCGACGATGCGGCACAGCGGCGCGAGGCGGCCGAAGCCACCTTGCTGGTGAGCGAGCAGCGCTTTCGCCGCCTCTTCTACGAAGCGCCGCTGCCGCAGGCGCTGGTCACGCGGGACGGCGTGCTGGCCGGGTTGAATGCCCGATTCGTGCAGGTCTTCGGCTACGGCCTCGACGACATCCCCACGCTGGACGACTGGTGGCAGCGCGCCTACCCCGACCCGCGCTATCGCGCCGAGGTGATCGGCAGCTGGCAGGCGGCGCTCGCGCAAGCCGAGACCGCCACCGTGAAGGTCGCGCCGATCGAGCGCCGCGTCAGCTGCCGGGACGGCACGGTGCGCACGATGGTGGTGTCCGGCATCGGCATCGGCGACGATTTCCTGTCGACCTTCTTCGACGTCACCGAGCGCAAGCAGGCCGAAGCGGCGCTGCGCGAGAGCGTCGGCTTGTACCAGCGCACGCTCGACAGCATGCTGGAAGGCTGCCAGCTGATCGACTTCGGCTGGCGCTACCTCTACCTCAATCCGGCGGCGGCGCGCCAGCACCACGGGCAGACCCAGTCACTGGTCGGCCGCACGCTGACGCAGGTGTATCCGGACATCGAGGCGACCCCGGTGTTCGCGATGCTGCAACGCTGCATGCGCGAGCGCATCGCGCAGCACAGCGAGATCGAGTTCGTGTTCGCCGACGGGACTCCCGCGTGGTTCGACCTGAACGTCCAGCCGGCGCCGGAAGGCGTCGCGGTCTTCAGTGTCGACATCACCGAGCGCAAGCGGGTCGAGGAGGTGCGCCAGCGGCTCGCGGCCATCGTCGAGGCGTCCGACGACGCGATCGTCAGCAGCACGGTCGACGGCCTCATCACGAGCTGGAACCGGGGCGCGGAACGCACCTTCGGCTTTGCCCCGGACGAGGTGATCGGCCGGCCGGTGCACGAGGTGCTGCGCTCGCCGCACGGCCTGGAAGAGGCCCGCGCCGAGGAGCGCCGGCTCTTCGACACGCAGCGCGGCGGCGCTGCGGGCGGTGCCCAGGAGGTGGTGCGGCTGCACCGGCAGGGGCAGCCGGTCACGCTGTCGGTCGTCACGGGCGTGATCCGGGATGCGCAGGGCGAGGCGGTGGCGCTGTCGGCGATCCTGCGCGACATCACGCTGTCGAAGCGCCGCGATGCCGAGTTGCAGCGGCTGCTCGCCGAGCAGGCGCAGCGCGACGTGCTGATGCGCGAGCTGACGGCCCGGCTGCGCACGCTGCGCGAGGAGGAATGCACGCGCATCTCGCGCCAGGTGCACGACGAGCTGGGGCAGCTGCTGACGGGGCTCAAGATGGACGTGCGCTGGATGACGCGGCGGCTGGCCGCCGGTGCGGCACCGGCCGACCTGGCGCCCAAGCTCGCGGAGGCGGAGGCGCTGATCGACCAGACGGTGGCGACGGTGCAGCGCATCGCGGTCGAGCTGCGGCCCAGCGCGCTCGACACGCTGGGCCTGCCGGCGGCCATCCGCGACGAGGCGCGCCGTTTCGAGGCGCGGACCGGGATTGCCGCCGCGCTGCGGGCCGACCTCTCCTCGCTGCCCGACGCGGCGGTGGCGACGGCGCTGTTCCGCATCCTGCAGGAGCTGCTGACGAACATCGCCCGCCACGCGCAGGCGTCGGCGCTGAGCATCACGCTGGCTGACGACGGGGACGCCTGGATCCTGCAGGTGCGCGACGACGGGGTGGGCATCCCGGTCGAGACCGCGCGCCGCGCGACCTCGCTCGGCCTGCTGGGCATGACGGAGCGTGCAGAGGCGCTCGGCGGCGCATTCCGCATCGAGCGCTGTCCGCAGGGCGGCACCCTCGCGACGGTGCGGGTGCCGCATTCATTCATCGAACCGGGGGCCGGGCATGCAGCACATCCTGATAGCCGATGACCATGCCGTGACGCGCCACGGGTTGCGCGAGCTGCTCTGCGACGCCTTCGACGGTGCCGACGTGACCGAAGTGGGGGACGGCGACGCGGTGCTCGCCGCCCTCGCGCTGCATGCCTGGGACCTGCTGCTGCTCGACGTGCTGATGCCGGGCCCGGGCATCCTCGAGCTGCTGCGCCGGATCCGTGCGCACAGCGCCGACGTGCCGGTGCTCGTGCTGACGGCCAGCGACGAGACGGGCTACATCGTCGAAACGATGAAGGCCGGCGCGAACGGGCTGATCCACAAGCACCGGGCCGTCGACGACCTGCTGCTGGCGGTGCGGCGCATCGCCGACGGCGGCACCTACCTGCATGCCGACACGGCGGTGGCCATCGCCAGGCTGCTGCAGGAGCGCCCGCCGACCCGGCTCCACCACGACCTGTCCGAGCGCGAACTCGACATCTTCCGGCGCATCGCCCTCGGGCGTGCGATCAAGGAGATCGGCTTCGACCTCGGCCTGAGCGAGAAGACGGTGGCCACCTACCTGGCGCGCATCCGCGAGAAGACCGGGCTCATCAGCCACGTCGAGATCGCCCGCTACGCGCTGAAGAACGGCCTGGTGGATTGACGGCCGCGCGGTGGTGACGGCCGCGCAGTGACGAGCGTGTAGGCAATTTGCCGACGCCCGTTGCCGCAAATGCGCACACGGCGCGGCCCGGGCCGATGGCACGATCCCGCCATGCAGCGCGAGCCTCGACGCCCCACCTTCCTCGTGGCCGACGACGTGCAGGCCATCGCCCACCTGGTCTGCGAGCTGCTGCGCGAGAGCGGTGCCGAGGTGGTGGCCTGCGCGACCGACGGCGTCCAGGCGCTGCGGCTGTTCCACGCGACCTTGCCCGACGCCRTGGTGCTCGACCTGCAGATGCCCGGACTCAACGGCCTGCAGCTGCTGCGCGCCATTCGCGAGAGCGAACACGGCCGCGGCTGCCTGGTGATCGTGCTCACCTCCCACGGCGAGGAATCGATACGCGAGCAGGTGCTCGCCGACGGTGCCGACCACTGCCTGCACAAGTCGACCGAGTTCGAGCGCCTGCTGCAGATCGTGCCGGAGTTCGCGCGCTCGCATGCCGCAACCCGTCAGGCGTAGTCAATCTGCCGACAGCTGCACCGGAAATCTGCCGACTGGCGCGGCCCGGCGGCCGCGTGCACAGTCGCTGCCTGAAATGTTCCATCCCGGAGAGATGAAGGAAGCTCCATGTACGGTCTTGTCAACCAGGCGGTCGAGGATTTCGTCATGCGCGGCTTCGGCGATGCGGCCTGGCAGCGCATCCGCGAGGGCGCCGGCGTCAGCCACGAGATGTTCGTCTCGATGGACGGCTACCCGGACGAGGTGACGTACAAGCTCGTCGGCGCCGCGTCGGAGGTGCTGAAGCTGGACGCGGCGCAGATCCTCGAATCGTTCGGCGAGCACTGGGTGCTGTACACCGCGCAGGAGGGCTATGGCGAGATGCTCTCGATGTTCGGCGCGAGCCTCGAGGAATTCCTGGGCAACCTCGACAACATGCACAGCCACGTCGGCCTGACCTTCCCGGACCTGCGGCCGCCTTCGTTCCAGCTGGAGCGCGTGGACGGCGGGCGCGGGCTGCTGCTGCACTACCGCAGCGAGCGCATGGGCCTGGCACCGATGGTGATCGGCCTGCTGAAGGGCCTGGGGCGGCGTTTCGACGAGAACGTCGTCGTGCGCCAGACCGCCCACCGCGGCCTCGACGACCACGACGTATTCCGCATCGACCGCATCGGCCCGGTTGCCGCGGGCGCATCGCCGCAGCAGTGA
>NZ_JBFUCB010000468.1:0-4898 GCF_056405435.1 Rhizobacter sp. P1_G5
ATTGTTGACTACTCGAATTTAAAACGAGCGAACTGATTGCGCCTGTCGCCGTGAGCACCGCCGGGCTTTCCCCAACGGGGAAAGCCCATCCCCACCCCTCCTGAAGCTCGGTAAAAAATCTCCCCGCCCCATCACCCCGAGGAGAGAGACATGGAACGCCGCATCTTCATCACCCGCACCGGCCTGGCCGGCGTGCTCGCCGCCGGCAGCGCTCCGGCCATCGTCCACGCCCAGACGGCCCTGCGCTGGCGCCTCGCCTCCAGCTTCCCGAAATCGCTCGACACCATCTTCGGCGCCGCCGAAGTCTTCGCGAAGAAGGTCGGCGAGCTCTCGGGCGGCAAGTTCCAGATCTCGGTGCACGCGGCCGGCGAGATCATGCCGGCCTTCGGCGTGGTCGACGCGGTGCAGAACGCCACCGTCGAGATGGCGCACACCGCGCCGTACTACTTCTTCGGCAAGGACGAGAYCTTCGCGCTCGGCTGCGCGATCCCGTTCGGCCTGAACTCCCGCCAGATGACGGCGTGGATGGTCGAGGGCAACGGCCTGAAGCTGATGCGCGAGTTCTACCACCAGTACAACATCGTCAACTTCCCCGGCGGCAACACCGGCGCGCAGATGGGCGGCTGGTTCCGCAAGGAGATCAAGTCGCTGGCCGACATGAAGGGCCTGAAGATGCGCATCGGCGGCTTCGGCGGCCGCGTGCTGGAGCGCATCGGCGCGGTGCCGCAGAACATCCCCGGCGGCGACATCTACCCCGCCTTGGAGAAGGGCACCATCGACGCCGCCGAATGGGTCGGCCCGTACGACGACCAGAAGCTCGGCTTCAACAAGGTGGCGCCCAACTACTGCTACCCCGGCTGGTGGGAAGGCGGCCCGCAGCTCGACTTCTTCGTCAACACCAAGGCGTATGACGCGCTGACGCCCGAGTACAAGGCGGTGATCGAGGCCGCCTCTGCGGTGGCCCACATCGACATGCAGGCCAAGTACGAYKMCCGCAACCCGGCCGCTCTGAARCAGCTGGTGGGCAGCGGCACGCGGCTGTTTCGCTTCCCGAAGGAGGTGATGGAGGCCGCCTTCAAGGCCTCGCAGGAGATGTACGCCGAGCTCTCGGCGAAGAACCAGAACTGGAAGAAGGTCTACGAGGACTACGCGAAGGTGCGGGCCGACCAGAWCCTSTGGTTCCGCTTCGCCGAGGCGGCGTTCGACGACTTCATGCAGACGCAGAAGCTGTAAGGCTCAGCGCTCGCGCAACTCCGGCGCGAGCGCATACCGCGCGAACACCGCCAGCACCTGCGGATCGGCCGCGTTGAACAGCGTCACGATCCCGGCCCCGCCGCGCACCACCATGCGCGGCGCGACCAGCCACGCAAGCCACGGGATGTAGATCAGCTTGGCCTGCCCCACGTCGGCCCAGCGCACGCGCTTGGTCCACATCCACGTCTGCTCGATCACGCGCGCATCGATGCGGATGCGGCTCTTCAGCACCCAGTAGTTCGTCACCAGCAGCACCAGCAGGCCGCCGGCCACCAGCAGCTTCGCGCTGATGGAGGCATTGCGCAGCGCTGCCTGGTCGAGCGCCAGCGCGCCGGCCGCGAACACCGCGGCGGTGAGGGCCGTCAGCAGCAGCTTCACGAACGGCGGAAAGGCCGGGCCCTCCGCCGCCACCAGCGGCTCGCTCTCGCTCACTTCTTCTCTTCCGGCTTCTTCTCGTCGGGGGACGGCGACGCGTTCTTGAACAGGTCGTCGAGGTTCTCGTCCTTCGAGCGGTAGGTGTCGCCGTCAGGCATCTCGATCTTCACCTTGTCGACGTCGACCTTCACTTCCTTGTCGAGGAAGACCGTCACCGTCTGCGGGAAGAGGATCACGATCACCACCAGCAGGATCTGCAGCAGCACCCACGGGATCGAGCCGAGGTAGATGTCGCTCGACAGCACCTTGCGCGGCAGCGACCCCTGCTTGAACAGCGTGTCGGCGATGCTGCGCAGGTAGAACAGCGCAAAGCCGAACGGCGGGTGCATGAAGCTCGTCTGCATGTTCACGCACAGCAGCACGCCGAACCAGATCATGTCGATGCCGAGCTTGTTGGCCACCGGCGCCAGCATCGGCAGGATGATGAAGGCGATCTCGAAGAAATCGAGGAAGAACGCCAGGAAGAACACGAACAGGTTGACGACGATCAGGAAGCCGAGCTGCCCGCCGGGCAGGTTCGACAGCATGTGCTCGATCCACTTCGCGCCGTCGACACCCTGGAACACCAGCGAGAACACGCGCGAGCCGATCAGGATGAACACCACCATCGCGGTAATGCGCATCGTGCCGAGCATCGCTTCGCGCACCAGCGGCCAGTTGAGCCGGCGGTGCAGTGCCGCCAGGATGAACGCCCCCACCGCGCCCATCGCGCCCGCTTCGGTCGGCGTGCAGATGGCGCTGTTCATGCCGGGCAGGCCGCCCATGCTGCCGAGCACCGCGAAGATCAGGATCGCCGACGGGATGATGCCGCGCAGGCACTTGCGCCACAGCGCCCAGCCGTTCAGCGTTCGCGCCTCCTTCGGCACGCCGGGCACGTGCTCGGGCCGGATGCGCGCGAGCACGAAGGTGTAGATCGCGAACAGCAGCACCTGCAGGATCGACGGACCCCAGGCGCCCTTGTACATGTCGCCCACCGACTTGCCGAGCTGGTCGGCCAGCACCACCAGCACCAGCGACGGCGGCACCAGCTGCGTGATCGTGCCCGAGGCCGCGAGCACGCCGGTGGCATAGCGCATGTTGTAGCCGTAGCGCATCATCACCGGCAGCGAGATCATCGCCATCGCGATCACCTGGCCGGCCACCGTGCCGGTGATCGCGCCGAGGATGAAGCCGACGATGATCACCGAGTARCCCAGGCCGCCGCGCACCGGGCCGAACAGCTGGCCCATCGAGTCGAGCATGTCCTCGGCGAGCCCGCATTTCTCGAGGATCGCCCCCATCAGCGTGAAGAACGGGATCGCCAGCAGCAGGTCGTTGCTGAGGATGCCGAACACGTTGAGCGGCAGGTTGGCCATGAACTGCTCGGGGAACCAGCCCTGCCAGATCGCGATGAAGCCGCACAGCAGGCCGAGCGCCGAGAGCGAGAAGGCCACGGGGAACCCGATCAGCATGATCAGGATCAGCCCCGCGAACATCAGCGGGGCGAAGGTCTCTACCGTCATTGCAGCGGCCTCTCGTAGTGCAGGTCCATCTCGTAGGTGTGCGTGAGCCATCCCACGCGCTTGATGATCTCGGACAGGCCTTGCAGCAGCATCAACGCGAAGCCGAGCGGCAGCATCAGCACGGCAGGCCACAGGATCAGCCCGCCCGCGTTGCCGGAGACCTCGCCGCTCGCGAGCTTCGACAGGAACAGCGGCCACGCGAAATAGAACATCACCCCCATCACCGGCATCAGGAAGAACACGAGGCCGAACAGGTCGATCAGCACGCGCCCCTTGCTGGAGAAGCGGCCGTACAGCACGTCGACGCGCACGTGCTCGTTGACGCGCAGCACCTGCGGCGCGCCGAGCATCACGCAGGCCGCGAACAGGTACCACTGGATCTCGAGGTAGGCGTTCGAGCTGTAGTTGAAGGTGTAGCGGATCACGGCATTGCCGGCGCTGATGAAGCAGGCCAGGAACACCGCCCACTTGGCCAGCCAGCCGAAGCGGTCGTTCAGCGCGTCGATCAGGTGCGCGAGCTTCAGGAGTTGTGACACGGGGGTCGTCCTCGAGGGTTGGAAAACTGCAGCGATATCAGACCCGCAAACGGCCAGCGGCGCCACGGGTGAATCCGCTAAGTGGTTTTACGCAAATTCGCCTACGCAGCCGGCGTCTCCCCGAAATCCCGGCAGTGCTCCACGGCGTACTTGATCAGCTCCGCCTGGCCTTCCAGGTTCAGCTTGCGCTTGATGTTCTGGCGGTGCGATTCGACGGTGCGCACGCTCAGGTTCAGGTCCTGCGCGATCTGCTTGCTCGAGCGGCCCTTGGCCAGGCACGCGAGGATCTCGCTCTCGCGCAGCGACATCACCGGCCGCGGCGTCTGCGCCCGCATCAGCCGGCCCGAGATCGCCGCGCTCAGGAAGGTCTCGCCGGCCTGCACCGCGGCGATCGCCTCGATGATGTCGGTCGACGGCGCGTCCTTCAGCACGTAGCCGCGCGCGCCGGCCTGCATCGCGCGGTTCACGTACTCGGGGTTGTCGTACATGCTGAGCACCAGCACGCGCAGCGCCGGCCGCTCGGCGAGCAGGCGGCGCGTGAGTTCGATGCCGTTCACGTCCTTCATGCCGATGTCCATCAGCACCAGGTCGACGGCGTGCACGGCCAGTTGCGCGAAGGCCTCGGCCGCATCGCCGGCCTCGCCGACCACGTCGATGCCGGCCACGCTGCACAGCCGGGCCTTCAGGCCTTCGCGCACCAGCGGGTGGTCGTCGACGATCAGCAGGCGGGTGGCGGTAGGAGTCATGAGGCGGTGGCGGCGAAGCGTCGAATGGCCGAGGTGGGCACGTCGGCGACGACCTCGGTGCGGCCGGGTTTCGACGCCACGTTCAGGCTGCCGCCGATCGAGGCGAGCCGCTCGCGCATGTTGCGCAGCCCGATGCCGCGGCGCGGGTGCTGCTGCACCGCGCCGACGTCGAAGCCGCGGCCGTCGTCGATCACGCGCAGCCGCACGCCGCCGGCGCCGAAGGCCAGCCGCAGCGCGATGTGCGACGCGGCCGCGTGCTTGTCGATGTTGTTCAGCGCTTCCTGCGTCACGCGGAACAGCACGGTGTTGATCTCGTTCGGCAGGCCCTCGGGCGGCTCGCCGCGCACCCGCRCCTGCAGCGGCAGGCGGCGCTGCTCGCCGAATTCTTCACCCAGGTGGGTGAGGGCGGCCGGCAGGCCCAGCAC
>NZ_JBFUCB010000469.1:0-4883 GCF_056405435.1 Rhizobacter sp. P1_G5
GCCGCACGTCCGGATAGCGCTCGCGCATTGCCTCCAGCAGCGGCAACGCGAGCACGCCCGAAGTGGACGGAGCGAGGCCGATGCTGACGTGCCCGGCCAGCCGCGCCTGCCGTGCGGCATGGGCAGCGGCGTCGGCATGGCGGATCGCGAGCTGGGCCTGGCGGAAGAAGGCCAGTCCCGCATCGGTCGGGAGCACACCGGTGGTGGTGCGCTGCAGCAGCCGCGTCGACAACTCGCCCTCGAGGCGGCTGATCTGCTGGCTCAGCGCCGGCGTGCCAACGCCCAAATCCAACGCGGCGCGGCCCATGCTGCCTAGCTCGACGATCCGGATGAAGTAGCGTAGCTGACGCAGTTCCATCGGGTCGTGCTCAGGCTGCCGCCGTGCGCGGGTGCGCTGCGTCATTGCGCGATGCCGGCTTCATCGCATGGAGACTGGACTTGAGGGAGGGCCAAGGCATCGATGACAACCGATAGTTGAACAGTGTGCACCACGGTGCATCACGTCGTTGCCCTTCGAGCGCCGTATGGCGTTACGAGCGTTGCAGCCGGGAGGTACATCAGGTAGCTCACTGACTCGAAGGTCCGTTTTGCGACATGGTCACGAATGTCTGTTCGTAGCCCGGACTTGCGGTCCGCGACCTGCTGGTCCTCACGGCGCTGAACGGCAGATGGGGGCGGGATGCCGAAGATGAATGGCGGCTTGCGAGCGGGGACGCGTCCGGCAGCTCATGGCCGACTGTGCCCATTCGTCGATCGCCCTGCAAGCGGTCGCCCAGCGAGACGGAACGGCCTGCGACCGACTGGTCGCGAGCGACGCGGCGAACATACACTGTCGGCCACTTGCGGTCATACCGACATCACCCTCAGTCAGCTGCTCCACACCGCTCGATGACGTGCTGTGCGACACGCTGGCCGATCACTCCCTGGCGGGCTTGACGAGCAGGCGCTGAGCGCCCGGCCCCTGCGCGGCCAGCTTGTCGAACGGGTTGCGCAGCCGGCAGCGATCGATCGAAAGGCAGCCGCAGCCGATGCAGTCGTCAAGCGTGTCGCGCAACTTCTTCAGCTGCGCGATGCGCTCATCGAGCTCTACGCGCCAGGTGCTGGACAGCCGCGCCCAGTCCTCTCGGTTCGGCGTGCGGCTCGCGGGCAAGGTGTCGAGCGCCGCGGCAATGTCCGCCAGTTGGATGCCCACGCGCTGCGCCACGCGGATGAAGGCGACGCGGCGCAACACGTCGCGTGCGTACCGGCGCTGGTTGCCGGCACTGCGCCGGCTGGCGATGAGCCCCTTCGCCTCGTAGAAATGCAGCGTCGACACCGCCACGCCGCTGCGCCGCGCCACCTCGCCCACGCTCAGGCTGAGCGCGATTCCGGCTGCTTCCAAAGGATGATTCATGTGCACCTCTTGACCTCGACTTTAGTTGAGGTTCTAGAGTCCGCTCACCAGCTTCATTGAAAGGTTCAACGCATGTCCACCTCGCTGTTCCGCGTCGACAAGTTCGCGGTTCCGTCCGCCTCGCTGAGCGCCTTCCTCGCGCGCGTGCACAACGTCGATGGCCTACTTGCCAGGCAGCCAGGCTGCCGGCAGAACCTCGTGCTGACACAGACCGAGGGGCCGGGTGAGTTCAACGTCGTCACCATCGTCGAATGGGCCAGCGCGGAAGCGATGGCACGGGCCAAGGCGACCATGCAGGCGCACTATGCAAGCGAGGGCTTCGACCCGCCGGCCTTCATGAAGAGTCTCGGCGTGCGCGGCGACCTGTMGGTCTACAGCAGGGCGCGTGGCTGACTCAGCCATGGCGGATCCGTCCGCTGCTCGGGCGTTGCCGACTGAAAAGACCAACGCGTTGAGGGACCTCGACGCGAGGTGCGGCGAAGGTCTCCTTTCGGTCAGGGCCGTCGTTTAGCGACTGGACCTGACCAACCGCAACCAGACTGAAACGGTCGGAGGGCAGTCGCGACGTAGTGGAATCATCCGTCCAAATGCCTGCTCGGCTCGGAAGGAGGCGCATCCAAGGGTCGCAGCTCTCTCTGCCACCAACCGACATCGTGCCAGGCGCCCTTCTTGAATCCAACGTTGCGATAGACGCCGAGCGGCTTGAACCCGACAGCCTCGTGCAGGCCCACGCTGCCCGCGTTCGGCAACGCAATGCCGGCGAACGCCTGGTAGTAGCCCAGTTCAGCCAGGCGCCTCAGCAACGCCTCGTACAGCCGTCGACCAATGCCTTGGCCGCGCATGTCCTCGCGCACGTAGGCAGAGGTGTCGACGGCCCATTGATACGCTGCGCGCTCCCGATGCTTGCCGGCGTACACGTAACCGCAGACACGCCCTTCTTCGTCCTCTGCGACGAGCCAGGGAAGTGCCGGCAGTGTCTTCGCGATGCGACTGCGCATCTCGTCGACGCTGGGCACCTCCAGTTCGAACGAGATCGTCGTGTGCTCGACGATCGGACCATAGATCGCGGCGACCGCTGCCGCGTCATCGAAATCAGCGTTTCGGATTTTCATCGGTTGACAGGATGAGGTTTGACGGAAATCTCGTGGCGCTGCTGCGAGCTTGGCACGAGCATCAGCGCGCCCGCGACGACCAGGCCGAGCGCGGCCGAGGCCCACATCGCATGCAGTCCGGCCAGCCCTTCTGACGGCAACTTTTCAAGCGGCGCAGAGTACCAACTGCTCAGGAAATCCAACGGATTTCGAACAGTTCAAGACCGCACCGACCCGCCCCGAATCACTCCCACTCGATCGTCGCCGGCGGCTTGCTCGACACGTCGTACGTCACGCGGTTGATCCCGCGCACCTCGTTGATGATCCGCCCCGACACCTTCTTCAGCAGGCTGTACGGCAGCTCGGCCCAGTCGGCGGTCATGAAATCGCTGGTCTGCACCGCGCGCAGCGCAACCACGTAGTCGTAGGTGCGGCCGTCGCCCATCACGCCGACGCTCTTCACCGGCAGGAACACCGTGAAGGCCTGGCTCGTCAGCTCGTACCAGGTCTTGCCGGTCTCGGCATCGCGCGTGTTGCGCAGCTCTTCGATGAAGATCGCATCGGCGCGGCGCAGCAGGTCGGCGAACTCCTTCTTCACCTCGCCGAGGATGCGCACACCCAGGCCGGGGCCCGGGAACGGATGGCGGTACACCATCTCCGGCGGCAGGCCCAGCGCCACGCCCAGCTCGCGCACCTCGTCCTTGAAGAGCTCGCGCAGCGGCTCCAGCAGCTTCAGCCCCAGYGTCTCGGGCAGCCCGCCGACGTTGTGGTGGCTCTTGATCGTCACCGCCTTCTTCGTCTTGGCACCGCCGCTCTCGATCACGTCCGGGTAGATCGTGCCCTGCGCCAGCCACTTGGCGGTCTTCAGCTTCTTCGCCTCGGCCTGGAACACCTCGACGAACTCGCGGCCGATGATCTTGCGCTTGGCCTCGGGGTCGCTCACGCCCTTCAGGTGGCCGAGGAACTGATCGCTCGCATCGACATGGATCACCTTGGCATGCAGCCGGCCGGCGAACATCTCCATCACCATGCGGCCTTCGTCGAGCCGCAACAGGCCGTGGTCGACGAACACGCAGGTCAGCTGGTCGCCGATCGCGCGGTGGATCAGCGCCGCGGCCACGCTCGAATCGACGCCGCCTGACAAGCCGAGGATCACCTCTTCGCTGCCCACCTGCTCGCGGATGCGCGCCACCGCCTCTTCGATGTAGTCGCCCATCACCCAGTCGGGCTTCGCCTTCGCGATGTCGAGCACGAAGCGGTTCAGCAGCTCGCGGCCCTTCACGGTGTGCGTGACCTCGGGGTGGAACTGCACGCCGTAGTAGCCGCGCGATTCATCGGCCATGCCGGCGATCGGGCAGCTCGGCGTCGATGCCATCAGCTTGAAGCCCGGCGGCAGCGCGGTGATCTTGTCGCCATGGCTCATCCACACCTTCAGCATGCCGTGGCCTTCGGGCGTCGAGAAATCCTCGATGTCCTTCAGCAGCGCCGTGTGGCCGTGCGCCCGCACCTCGGCATAGCCGAACTCGCGGTGCGTGCTGGCCTCGACCTGCCCACCCTGCTGCAYCGCCATCGTGAACATGCCGTAGCAGATGCCCAGCACCGGCACGCCCAGGTCCCACACGGCCTGCGGCGCGCGCAGCTCGTGCTCTTCATAGGTGCTGGCGTGGCTGCCCGACAGGATGATGCCCTTCGGTGCGAACTCGCGGATGAACGCATCGCTGACGTCGTTCGAGTGGATCTCGCAGAACACGTGCGCCTCGCGCACGCGACGGGCGATCAGCTGCGTGACCTGGGAGCCGAAATCGAGGATGAGGATCTTGTCGTGCATGGTGGGCAGGTGTCAGGTGTCGTCAGGTGTCATCAACCGGCGCTGGGGGAAGCGGCCGGCGTGGTCAACAGGGTCTGGCGGGAAAAATGACGCATCGCGACGACGGTGGCCACCGCCAGCAACGCGCTGCAGAAGAAGAACGGCGCGCCGACGCGCCAGTCGTTGTGCGGCAGGTGCGAGACGACGCCCAGCAGCGGGGCACCGATCACCGGGGCGACCACCGCGGTCATGCTGGTCAGCGCGGCCATCGCGCCCATGGTCTGGCCCTGCGTGCGGGGGTCGGCGGCATTCGAGACGATGCTCTGGATGGCCGCGGCCACCGTGAAGCCGAACACGTTGAAGCCGATCACCGCGTACATCATCCAGCCCTCGGTCGCGAGCGCCCAGCCCAGGTTGGCGAGCGTGCTCGACACCAGGCCGATGGTGGCCAGCCGCGTCGCGCCGAAGCGCCTCAGCAGCCGCTGCAGCAGCATGCCCTGCACGATCGCCGACGCGACGCCGACCGTGAACAGCGACCAGCCGTTCTCGCGCGGGCCCCAGTCGAAGCGCAGCCCGGTGTACAGCACCCAGG
>NZ_JBFUCB010000470.1:0-4878 GCF_056405435.1 Rhizobacter sp. P1_G5
GCCCTGGGCCTTCTCTTCGTTGTAGGCCTTCAGCTCCGGGTCCTCGGCCAGCTTCTGGATGTCCTTCGAGCTGATCTTGTGGTCGAGCTTGCCGTTCTTGCCGCCGTCCAGCATGTCCTGCAGGCCCTGGTCCGACAGCACGGTGTTCAGCGCCTTGCGCAGGTCCGGCGGCGTCTTCTCGTCCTTGGCCATCTTCTCCATGTCGGAGATCTTGGTGCCGTGCTTGCTGAACGAGCCTTCATGGCGCTCCAGCGTCGACAGCGCATCCATGCGCGCGGCCTTCTGCTCCGCGCTCACCGGCCGCTGTGCCGGCGGCACCTGCTGCTGTTGCTGCTGGGCCGTCTTCTGCATCGCCTGTGCCTGTTGCGCGCCGCCTTGCTGCACCGTGCCGATCATGCCCTTCAGCAGCTGCGCGCCGCCGCCTTCGCCGTCCTCGTCGCCCCCACCCGGCAGCGACAGGGGCGGCAGTTGCCCCATCGTCGATTGCGCGAGCTGCTGCATCGGGTCGCCGCCCTGCGGCGTGCCGCCGAGCTTGCCTTGCGGCGGCACGGCGATGCCGATCCGGCCCTGCAGCCACGCCTTGTTGTCGACCATCATGTTCATGTTCGTTCTCCTGCGGAATGTGGGGTGTTGGAATGGGGCGCCGGGTCGAGGTGTCGCTCAGCGCGCCTGCAGGCTGCCCTGCAGCTGCTGCAGCAAGCCGGTGGGCAGCAGCAGGTGCCGCACCTGGCTGACCAGCACGCCGATCAGCAGCGCGAGCATCAGCATCGTCACCGCGCCCTTGACCGGCTGGCTGAGGTTGGTGGGTTCGAGCTTGTCGGCCGCGCGCGTGATCAGCCCGAAGCCGAGGTCGATCAGCACCAGCACCAGCATCATCGGCGCGGCGAACTTGATCGTGCTCGTCATCAGCGAATCGGTCTGCTGCACGATGAACAGGTCGGGTACCTTGGCCAGGTCGGGCATCGGCGCGAACAGCGGCCACACGTGGAACGAGTCGAAGATCGCGCCGATGAACACCAGCATGCCGCCGAGCGCGAAGAACACCGCGATCACCAGCTGCACCAGCAGGTTCGACACCGGCGTGCTCTGCTGCCCGCTCATCGGGTTGGTGAGCTGCACGCTGTTGTAGCCGGCCTGCGTGTCGATCATCGCGCCCACGCACTCGGCCACCCAGAACACCGTCGAGGCGGCGAAGCCCATCAGCAGGCCGATCATCGATTCCTTCAGCGCGAAACCGGCCCACTGGCCGGCCGTCAGGTTGCTCGCGACGTCGGCCGGCAGGCCGAACGCGACGAAGCCGCCGATGATCACCACGAGGCCGGCGCGCACGTAGCCCTGCACGAACTGGTCGCCCATCGGCGGCAGCACGTTGAAGGCGGCGAACAGGCGCAGGCTGGCGAGCGCGGTCGCGAGGAACAGGTCCTCCAGCGGATGCAGCGTGCGCGCGGCGACCTCGTACAGGCCCTGCATGTCATCCATGGGCGGCCTCCTGGCGCTGGGCGCGCTGGCGGGCGACGAAGCGCGCCGCGCCGGTCTCCTCGGTCTCTTCCTCGGCCAGTTCCTCCTGCGCCGCTTCGCGCTCGCGCAGGATGGTGGCGATGCGCTGCTCGAAGCCCTCGATGCGCTGGTCGTTGCGGCGCACCGCCGCCTGCGCGGTCTTCACCACGGCGGCCTGGCGGTCGACGTGCTTGTGGCTGTCGGCCAGGGCCTTCTCGGCCTGTGCGGTCGCGCTTTTCAGGTCCTCGATGCGGAAATCCGCCGCGCGCACCGCGTACGGCGTGAAGGAGGTGCGCAGCAGCGCGTCGCGTTCGTCGCGCGCGTCGCGCTCGTCCTGGCGGCAGGCGGCGAGCTCGCCCTCGGCGGTCCGGCGCGCCTCTTCGAGCTCGGCGAGCTGCTTGCGCGCCGCCTGCACCTCGGCCTCGAGCCGCTCGCCCTGGCGCTTGCGCACCTTCACCAGCGTCCGCAGCGCCTTGACGGGCGCCGCACTCACCTGACGACCTCCGCCAGCTGCCCGAGGATGTCCTCGTACGGCATCAGGTCGCTGGTCTTCTGGTTCAGGAACGCGCGGATCTCGCCGACGCGCTCGATCGCCAGGTCGGCCACCGGATCGTTGCCGGCCTGGTACTCGCCGACCTGCAGCAGCATCTCGACCTCGTCGTACTTGGCCATCAGGTTGCGCAGGTGGCCGGCCGCCTCGGCGTGCTCGGGCGGCACGATCTGCGTCATCACGCGCGACAGGCTGCCCAGCACGTCGATCGCCGGGTACTGGTTCTTCGCCGCGATCTTGCGCGACAGGATCATGTGGCCGTCCAGGATGCCGCGCACTTCCTCGGCGATCGGGTCGCCGCCGCTCTCGTCCTCGGCCAGCACGGTGTACAGCGCGGTGATCGAGCCGACCGCGCCCATGCCGGTGCGCTCCAGCAGCCGCGGCAGCTCGGCGAACACCGACGGCGGGAAGCCGCGCCGCGCCGGCGGCTCGCCCGCCGCCAGGCCGATCTCTCGCTGCGCCCGCGCAAAGCGCGTCAGCGAATCCATCATCAGCAGCACGCGCTTGCCCTGGTCGCGGTAGTACTCGGCGACCGCGGTGGCCACGTAGGCGGCCTTCGCGCGCTCGATGCTCGAACGGTCGGAGGTGGCGCACACCACCACCGACTTCGCCATGCCCTCGGGGCCGAGGATGAACTCGATGAACTCGCGCACCTCGCGGCCGCGTTCGCCGATCAGCGCGATCACGCTCACGTCGCACTGCGCGCCGCGCGCCAGCATGCCCATCAGCGTGCTCTTGCCGACGCCGGCCGGCGCGAAGATGCCCATGCGCTGGCCTTCGCCGAGCGTCATCAGCCCGTCGATGATCTTGACGCCGGTGGGCAGCGGGTGCTCGATCATCGCGCGGCTCATCGGGTCCGGCGGATCGGCGAACACCGGCCGTTCCTCGTCGCCGAGCAGCGGGCCGAGCCCGTCGATCGGGTCGCCCAGGCCGCTGATCACGCGGCCGAGCAGCTGCGGGCCGACGCGCACCGACAGCGGCCGGCCGGTGCCGACCACCTGCGTGCCTTCGGAGACGCCGCCCATCGAGCCGAACGGCGACAGGATGGCGCCGTGCTTGCCGAAGCCGACCACCTCGGCGCGCTGCAGCAGGCGGCCGCGCGGGTCGCGCAGCTCGCACAGCTCGCCGACCTTGGCGTCCAGGCCACTCGCGCGGATCAGCGTGCCGACCACCTCGGTGACGCGGCCGGTGCGGGCCAGCACGTCCTCATGCGTCAGCTCCTGCTCGAGCGTGCTGACGAAGCGCTGGAAGCTGGTGTCCATGGTCAGGCGGCTTCCAGGTGGTCTTCGGTGGGGGTGTCGTCACGGGATTCGTCGGCGTCTGCGTCTTCGGCGTCGTCCGCCTGCGCCATCTCGCGGGCCGCGCGCTCGACGGCACGGCGGATCGCGGCCAGCTGCGTGTCGAGCCCGGCATCGATGACACCGCTGTCGGATTCGAAGCGGCAGGCGCCTTCGGGCATCTGCGCATCGACGACGACCTCGATCGCCGTGCCGGTAGCGCCCTGGGGCAGCTGCGCCATCAGCTCGGCGATGGCGCGTTGCGCGTCCTCGCGGTCGGCCTCGGGCACGCGCAGCGTCAGCATGGCCGAGTCCTTCACCAGCTTCGTGATGGTGCGCAGCGAGCGGCGGTACAGCGCCGAGCGGTCTTCCTGCTCGATCACGCGCTCCACCGCCATCGAGACGATGCCCGACAGCCGCTCGCTCTGGCGCACCAGCGTGCGCCGGCGCGACTCGGCGGCCTGCAGCTGCTGCGAGGCCCAGTGCGCCGCGGCGTCCTGCGTGCCCTGGTCGAAGCCCTGCTGCCAGGCGCCGTCGAACTGCGCCTGCGCCTGGGCGAGCAGGTCATCGGCCTGCGCCTGTGCGTCGGCGAGCAGCGCGTCGGCCTGGGCTTGCGCCTCGGCCAGCACGCGCTCGCGCTCGGCGTCGATCGCCGCGGCCACGTCGGCCGACGACACCAGCTGCGCGTGGTCCTGTGCGCGCAGCACGCCGTCGTCTAGGCCGACAGTGCACGGTCCATGGGTGAGCCAAACAGCCATGCATGCTCCGGAAAGTAGTGGGGAAGTCGAGCCATCATTGAATCGCCGGGCGGCGAGGCCGATGGGGCGGCGGAAGAAKACGCGGATGGAAACGCGAAGGCCGGGTCGGCCTGCGTGCTGCCCGGCGCGAGCGCGAGCCGCACCCAGGCCAGCGTGTGCTTGCAGTGCCATTCGCGGCGCTCGCTCAGGCGGGCGTAGCCGGCGGCGGCCAGGCGTTCGGGGTCGAGCTCGGCGGCCGACAGCGCGCCGGCGGCCGGGTTGCCGGTGATCCGGGGCGCGGCCAGCAGTTCGTTGTAGGCCGCCTCGCCGATGCGCTCGATGACGGCCTGGCGCGCGCCGCGGCCGATGCAGCGGCGCACGCGCTCGCGCTCGGCATGCAGCGCGACGGCGCCCAGCACGCGCAGCACCTGCTCGCGCGGCAGCAGCGCGATGCGGTGCGCCCGGTGCTGGAAGCCGGCCAGCGACGCCCAGCGCAGGCCGTAGACCCCGGCCAGTGCGGAGGCGCCGCGCTCGCTGGCCGCGGCCGGCGGTGGCGTCTCGAAGCCGATGCGTTGCCAGGCGGCCTGCACCCAGGCGGGGTGCAGCTGCGCGGCGATGTCGGCGGATTTCGCGCGCGCGGTCGCCAGCAGGTGGCGCAGCAGCGGCACGGTCTCGGCGGACGCGGGCAGCGCGTTCATCAGGCGGCTCCGGCGGCAGCGGTGTCGGCGCCGGACTTCAGCAGCCCGCGGCGGCGCGCGAAGGCATAGCCGCCACCGAGCAGCGCGCCGGCGCCGAGCAGCAGCGACAGGCCGAGCAC
>NZ_JBFUCB010000471.1:0-4874 GCF_056405435.1 Rhizobacter sp. P1_G5
CCAGCATTCGCAGCCGCAGTGAAGCTGAAAATGGGCGTTGAGTGGGATATCGCGGCGCGGGCGCTTGCAGCACCGCAGATATTCCTTCCGAGTGTGCACAATACTGGTGATATTTATCCGATGGTTGATATATATCCGGAGGTTGCTTTCATGGGCAGGAGTTCGCTTTTCGTAAGGCCATTAAGGAAGCCCGCTGATGCCTCCGCAGTAAGTGGTCAGAACTCAAGTTTCGAGCCCATTCGAAAGAGTGTGAAGAAGACTGGGTTGTTTCGATTTAACGAAGAAGAGAGTCAACTCAAGTCGCAGGAAAGTGTCTCAAGTGCGTCCACTGCTTCATGGGTGGCGAATTGCGTGGCATCCATTTCTCAATACCTTCCCACCATAACATCATCGATGACGTCGGCAGGCGCGGTGTACTTCAGGAAATGCGAGGAGATCCCGCCCTATGTGCACATTGCAATTGGGGACAATTCCGATGCTCGCGAGATTGTTGGAATAGTGTATGACTCACTGGATTCAACTGGCTTGCTGGCTCTTCAGAAAATAGAAACATTTTCGGGGAACTCTCAGATCCTGATCAATGGATTTTCGTGGGTGGGAGATCGAGGCAAAGGCCCGGGAACTGGCCTTGCCAGAGGGTTCGTGCAAAGGGACTCCAAGGTGCTGGGAAGCAACAGGGAAAATGGAGGTAATTCAGGAGCACCCGGCTTGAACCAATTGGCGGTTCTGATTCAGCCTGGCACACTGCCGAAATGGAAGGAGGCCATCAATGGTCCCTTGTGGACGAACGGTGTGGATGGCGTCTCGGTTCCCTACAGCGTCGTCAGTTCATCGACTTCCATCATCAAGAATGGCGTTTGCACCACTGATTCCGATATAAATAGATGGTCGGCTTTTGGCGTGACTCCCGACAACAAGATGATCTTCATGTCTTCCACCTCAGACGGGAGCGCATCTGCCGCAGAATTGTGCGAGGTTTTTCGAGCATTTGGTGCCACCCATGCGCTCCGGATGGATGGAAATTCCGCGGCAGGCATGACGATTGATGGAAGTCGGGTCAACCCATTGAGTGGTGTCGATAAGATTATCTATGACGAATCCAGGTATGTGGCCTACGGATTGGGAATGGCATTCATCAACGGGGCCGCGGCTCCCGCGACCCCGGTGATTGGCGGACGAAAATCCATTCCCAGCAATCCTTGCAAGGTGGATCCGACAAGATGCCAGTGATGGGTTGATGCCGTCGATTACGTTGCTCACTCCTGTCACCTGGTGGGCAACGGGTTGATCGGAAACAGGTGGCTGGTGCCGGTGCTGGTGGTCGAGAAGTGGCAGCCGAAGCAGCCCATCGAGGCCGACTTGTTCGGGATCACCACCTGGTGGTAGGTCTCCATCGTGGTGTTGGCCAGCAGCAGCGAGCCGCGCAGCGCCGGGGCCGTGGGGCCTGAGGGGATCGAGCCGTCGCTCGTCCACACGGCGCCCACCTGCGTGTAGTTGGCCCGCACGTCGCCCACCAGGCCGAGCATCACCAGGATGTCGAGGTTCAGCGAGATCAGCTGGCTGTTGTTGACGGCCGAGGCGGCGGTGGGCGCATTGCCCCACGGATTGACGCGGTAGACGTTGTTCTGGCGGATCGTGTTGCCGCTGGTCGCGACAACGTTGCCGGTGGTGGAATCGATCGTCATCTGCGGCACAAGGGCACCGCTCTGCGCGCCGCCGCTGGCCATGAACGACCAGGTGCCGGTCGAGTTGTACGGCACCTGCACGGTGGTGCCGAACAGGGTGTTGAAGTAGAACGCGTTGTTGGGCGCGTTGTTGCGGTGCTCGAAGGTGGCCCACACCATCTCGGGATGGCCCTGCACCGCGCCGACGATGTGGATGCCCACCAGGGCCAGCGTCTTCGCGACCGTGGGCGATTGCTTGTTGATCGTCCACAGCGTGGTGCTCGTCTTCACGTAGTTGGGCACCGTCGCGTCGATGGTCACGTAGTCGGCCGGGTTGGGGACGGTGGCGGCATCGACCCAGGCCGTCTTCAGCTCCAGCCCGAGCGCGTTGGCATCGGGCAGCGAGCTGCCCTGGCTCGATGCATAGCTCACCACCGGGGCGAGCCCCGCAGGCGTGTTGGGGAAGGGCGCGGTGGCGGGGATCACCTTGTTCGACACCGCGGTGTTGAACCACGCGTAGACGTCATTGGCGTGCACGCCGAAATAGATCAGCGAGCCGTTCATCGACAGCACCGTGTCGCCGCCACCGGCCTGGCCGCCGGGCTGGATGCTCTGCGTCTTGGTGCCGCGCACCGCGAAGCTGTGGCGCGCGACGCCGGCGGTGTTGGGGATGTAGTGGCCGCCCTGGGCGTCGAAGTTGATGTCGAAGAAGACCGGCGACTCGAGCACGATGCCCCCGGCCGCCGGCGACGAGATCCACAGGAACATCTGGTGCGCCCACTTGTAGAAGTCGCAGGTGGTGTTCTGCGCTGGGAAGCCGATGCTGTTGGCGAAGGTGACGAACCCGCCCTTGCTGACGCGGCCGGAGACGAACCAGTTGCTGAGCTCCTTGGGTGACACCGAGCAGGCGGCGTTGGTGTATTGCAGGTTGGCGGGGAAGGCCTGGACCTGGGCGTGGGCCGGGCTGACGGTGGAGGCCGCGAGCACGGCGGCGGCGAGCAGTTGGCGGGTGATGTGCATGGGGGGCTCCCTTGGGGTGGGTGCCGCCCTGGGCGGTACTGCTGGCTGTCGGGCTGGCGTGATGCGGATCAGACCAGCGGGACGGGCGCCGAGGAATCAGCACCGGGCTGATTCGAGGAGGGTGAAATGCTGAGGGCGGAGGAAGAGCAGCAGGAGCGGCGAGCCGTCGCCGGACATGGAATCGAGTGCATGTTGCACTCAAGTCAGAAAAATCCTAATATGTGCAAAGTGCATGCATTGCATGGCGTCCCGGCCGGACACGCTTCACATCAAAGGATTCCCGATGACCCCCATCACCCACGACGTCCTGATCGTCGGGGCCGGCGCTGCCGGCCTGACCCTGGCCCTCGAGCTGGCGCGCCGCAACCTGTCGTTTCGCCTGGTCGAGAAGCTCGAACACCCCTTCGCCGGCTCGCGCGGCAAGGGCATCCAGCCCCGCACGCAGGAGATCTTCGAGGATCTCGGCGTCATCGATCGCCTGGTGGCAGCGGGTGGCTTGTATCCACCGCAGCGGGCGTACCGCGAGGACGATACGTTCGAAGACTCGCCGTCGATCGCTTCCACGGATGTCCGGCCCGGCGAGCCGTACAACCTCCCGCTGATGGTGCCGCAGTTCCTGACGGAACGCGTGCTCCGGGAGCGGCTGCGCGAGCTCGGGCATGCGCCGGAATTTGCGTGCGAAATGACCGCATTCGAGCGGGACGATGACGGCGTGACCGCCCGCCWCGCCGGCCCGCGCGGCGACGAGGTGCTGCGCGTGCGCTACCTGGTCGGCGCAGACGGCGGCCGCAGCTTCGTGCGGCGTGCGCTGGGCATCGGTTTCGAAGGCAAGACGCTCGGCGTCCGCGCAGTGGTGGCCGACCTGTTGCTGCGCGGGCTGGGTCGCGATGCCTGGCATCGATTCAATGACGGCTCGATGGAGCGCCAGATGTCGCTCTGCCCGCTGGCCGGCACCGAGCTCTTCCAGCTCCAGGCGCCGGTGCCGATGCACGGCGAGGTGGCCGTGACCGCCGCTGCGCTGAACGACATGGTCGCCAGCCGCACCGGTCGCGACGACATCGTGATCGACGAGGTGCGCTGGGCTTCCGTCTACGAGATGAACGCACGGCTGGCGGATCRCTACCGCGTCGGCCGGGCGCTGTTGATCGGGGACGCCGCGCACACGCATCCGCCGACCGGCGGGCAGGGCCTGAACACGAGCATCCAGGATGCGTGCAATCTGGCATGGAAATTGGACACGGTGCTGCGCGGCGCGCCCGCGTCGCTGCTGGACACCTATGAAGAGGAGCGGCGTCCGATCGCGGCCGAGATGCTCGGCATGGCCACGCGTCTGCTGCGTGAAGCGTCGCAAGGACCGATGCGGCGCGGCCGCGAGGTCAAGCAGCTCGACATCGGCTATGCCGGGTCATCGCTCGCGCTCGACCGGTGCGCAGGCGGCCGGGCGGTCGCCGCCGGGGACCGTGCGCCCGATGCCCTGTGCCGCGGTGCGGGCGGGCTGCCGCGCCGCCTGTTCGAGCTGTTCCGCGGCACGCACTGGACCTTGTTGTGCCCTGGCCCGCTCGATGCGGCATCGGCCCCGCCGGCGCGGGCCGGCCTGCACATGCACGTCGTCGGCGAGACCGGCGACATCCTGGACGTGCACGGTGAGTTCCGCGCCCACTACGGGGTCGAGCCCGGAGATTGGGTGCTGGTGCGTCCCGACGGCTATATCGGCGCGATGCTCAGCTCGGGCGATGCAGCCGCGCTCGAGACCTACCTGGGTGCGGTGGGCCTGGGCGGGGCAGCAGCATGATGCCCCACGGTCGTCAGCGCGCCCACACCAGCGCGCTGTCGGCCAGGCGCCTGAGCAGCAGTGCCAGGCGCTGCACGTCCTCGTCGGACCAGTCGGTGAGCATGGCCGTCACGACGCGGTTGCGGGCCGTGTCGATCGCAGCCACCATTTCGCGGCCCTTGTCGGTGATCAGGRCCTCGTTGACGCGCGCATCGGCCTGCGAGGGGCGGCGCACGATCAGCTCCTGTGCCTGCAGCTTGCTCACCTGGCGGCTGACGGTGGTGTAGTCGCGCCCTGTGCGGTCGGCCAGCTCCATGACGCCGACCGGTCCCAGCCGGTCGATCCCGACCAGCAGCGAGAACAAGGTGCTGTCGAGCTCGATGCCGGCCTCTTTCACCATCTCGGCGTCGCGCTGCGGC
>NZ_JBFUCB010000472.1:0-4865 GCF_056405435.1 Rhizobacter sp. P1_G5
GGCGAGCGTGCCGCGCTGTCGAAGGAGAACTCCGCGCGCACCAGGTCGATCGACCCGTCGAGGCTCCACTGCGGGCTTGGCTGCCAGCGCGCATCGGCCTCGAAGCCGCGCACGCGCAGCCGGGTGTCCATCAGCGGCGTGGTCGGGGTCACCGGGGTCGTGACCGGCACCTGGTAGCTGCCGAAGCGCTGCTCGTACACCGTCGCGTTGACCTGGAGTTCGCGGCTGGCCTTCCAGCGCAGGCCGGCCTCGATCGACGGGATCTGCAGGTCCTGGGTGCCGTTGGCCAGCGTTTCCGAATGCGACAGGCTGCTCCACAGCGACAGGTCCGGCGTGGCCGCCCAGCGCAGGCGCAGCGTCGTCGCGTACAGGTTGTCGACGAAGCCGGCGCGGAACACCCGTTGCGCCTGGGCGCCGAGCACCACCGAGCCGCGGTTCTCGGCAAAACGCCACTCATCCTGGACGAACGCCTGCAGCCGGTCGGTGTCGGTCGGCACGGCGACGGCATCGAGCGCCGCCGCGCGCGAAGTGATCGAGTCGGTGTTCACGCTGCCGCCCACCAGCAGCTCGTGCGACCCCAGGCGCAGGAAGTCCTGCGCCGACAGCTCGATGGTGCGCCGGTGGTTCTCGGTACCGCCGAAGGTCGTCATGTCGGCGTCCTGCACGTACCCGGCCAACTCGAGCCGGCCGTCGCGTGCCTGCGGGATGGACAGGCGGGTGCCGAACTCGCGCTGCGCGACGTGCAGTTCCAGGCGGTTCGGTACGCGGGCGACCGCGAAGATGCTGGCGCCGACGCCGGTGGAGGCACTGGCGTCGAATGACACCTCGGCGCCGCCCTCGACGGAAAGCGTCGCCTTGGCACCGGCCGCGCGATCCTCCTGGTTGTCCCAGTCGCGGCGGCCCCGCACGAACTCGGAAGAACCCGGCTGGTGCGAGCCGCTGGCCCAGAACGAGGTTTTCCAGCCGGAGGCGGTCCGTGTGCCCCACTGCAGGTTCGCCGCGGCGCGGCCGTTGCTGTCGACATCCACGCCGCCGGCGCTGCCGTTGTCGGCGGCGCGGGTCACGATGTTGATCACGCAATTGGCCGCGTTCGAGCCCCACAGCGTGTTGCCGGCGCCGCGCTGCACCTCGATGCGCTGCACCAGGTCGATCGGCATGTTCAACCGCGTCCAGGTCGTCGTCGACCAGCCGCTCGCCGCGAACTGTTCGCGGCCGTCGCGCAGGATCAGCGTGTTGTGCGCCACCAGCGAACTGCCGTCGCCGCGCGCCGTGACGCCCCACAGGTTCGCGTTGATGTGTTCGACCCACACGCCGGGGATCCACGCCAGCGCTTCCAGCACCGTGCGGGCGCCGGCGCGGCGCAGTTCGTCACCGGAGAACACGCTGGTGGCGATCGCCATGTCCTGCTCGGGCTGCACCCGGCGGCCGAGCGTCGTGAGCTGCACGTCCAGCAGCGCTTCGAGGGGTTGATCGAGCAGCGACTGGGCGCGCAGGTCGCTGCCGCAGGCCAGCGCCGCGAGCAGCACGGCCGCGCGCAGGAACAGCGCGAAGCGGCGGGAAGTGATCCGGGGCAGCAGGTGGGGGTGGTGGGCTCGCATACACACTCGCTCACTTCGTGTTGTCGACAAAGTGTAGGAAGCCTTCCCGGCGATTCGCTCAGGCGAAACCCAGAGAGGACATATGTCTGTACCCCCAAAGCACGGGGGAAACCATCGACGCGATTCGTCAGTCCGGGGCGGGCACGATGCCTGCATGCCGCCACCCATCGCGCAACAGATCTTCCGGATGCATCCAGATGTGCCAGCTTCTCGGCATGAACTGCAACAGCCAGGCCTCGATCACGTTCTCGTTCACCGGTTTCCGGCAACGTGGCGGGCGCACCTCGCACCATGTGGACGGCTGGGGCGTCGGTTTCTATGAACCGGGCGGCTGCCGCGTCTTCCACGACGACCAGCCGGCGAGCGAATCGCCGCTGGCGGCCTTCCTCGGCGACTACCCGATTCCGTCGGCCATCGTCATCTCGCACCTGCGCCGCGCGACGCAGGGGGTGCGTTCGCTGGCCAATTGCCATCCGTTCCAGCGCGAGTGGATGGGGCAGCCGTGGCTGTTCTCGCACAACGGCGACCTGCGCGGCTTCGAACCCGCGCTCACCGGCCCGTTCCGCCCGATCGGCACCACCGACAGCGAACGCGCGTTTTGCTGGCTGATGCAGGAGCTGCGCGCGCAGTTCGCCGACCGCGTGCGGCCGGTCGGCTGGGCCGAGCTGGCGCCGCAGATCGCGCTGCTCGCCGAGCGCATCGCGCGCCATGGCAACTTCAACTTCCTGCTGTCCAACGGCGAGGCGTTGTTCGCGCACTGCTCGAGCAAGCTCTACCTGCTGCAGCGCCAGCATCCGTTCCCGACCGCGCGGCTGATCGATTGCGACATCAGCCTGGACCTCGGCCGCCTGAACGGTGTCGACGACCGCATGGCGCTGGTGGCCACCGAACCGCTGACCGATGCCGAACCGTGGGTGCGGCTGGCCACCGGCGAGCTGCGCGTGTTCGTCGGCGGCGAGACCGTGTGGCGCCAGGTCGACCCGCGCACCCAGGCCTTCGCGCCGGCCGATGAGCGGGAGATGGTGACTGCCGGCTGAGAATCAGTCACTCCAGTGTTGCGTTTGATACAGCGTTTGTATGATGCGCAACATGGCCACCGGGATCAACGCCAAGGATGTCTGGGCTGCGTGCGACGCGCTGCTGCTCGCCGGCGAGCGCCCGACGATCGAACGGGTGCGCCGCCAGCTGGGCCGCGGCTCGCCGAACACCGTCAGCCCCTTGCTGGACGACTGGTACCAGCACCTCGGCGGGCGCCTGAAGGATCCCGGCGCGTTCGGCGTGCCGCCCGACGTGCCCGAGCCGGTGATGCAGGCGGCGCGCCATTTCTGGCAGGTGGCGCAGGCCGAGGCCCGGCGCGACGTCGACCAGCGCGTCTTCGACGAACGCCTGCGCGAGGCGATGGCCGCCGCGGTGGCCAATGTCGAGGCCGAGAAGGAGCGGGCCGCGATCGCCGATGCCGCCGCGTTCGAGGCCRCCGGCAAGGCGGTGCGGCTGCAGGCGGAGCTGGCACGCCGGGATGCGGCGCTGGCCGAAGCTCACAAGCGCATCGACGAGCTCAGCCGCGAGCTCACTTCCCGAACAGGCCTTTGACCATCCCGCCCAGGCCCTTGACCATGCCCGAGAGGCTGACGCCCAGGCTCTCGGCCATGCCGGAGGCGATGCGGGTGGCCAGGTTCTCGTTCAGCGAGAAGGCCGGGTCGTCGAGCCGACCCTCGAGCGTGAACTTCACCTCGAGCTTGCCGTCCTTCGACATCGCCGCCAGCACCGCCTGGCGGGGCACGCCGGCGAAGGTGGAGAGCGCACCGTCGCTCGCGAACTCGAGGCCGGTCAGCGTCAGCTTGCCGGGCGCCTTCAGCTGGTTGCGCACGACGTTCGCGCGCAGGTCGAGGTCGAGCGTGCCGCGTTTGATGCCCTTGTCGGCCACCTTCAGCAGGTAGGGCTGCAGCGTGACCAGGTCGACATCGTTGAAGCGGGCGCGGATGTCGGCGTCGCGCGACGCGACCGTGTAGTCGCCGTCGATGCGGATGCGGCCGTTGCGCTGCACGCCCTTGAACACGCCGTCGAGCTGCACCTGCAGCGGCTTGTCGAGCTGCGGCAGCACCAGCGGGCCGACGTCGGCATCGACCTGGTCGAGCGTCAGGCGCAGCGCCGGCTGGCGCACCGAGCTGTCGAAGAACTCCACCTGTGCGCCGTCGAGCGCGACCCGGCCGATGGTGAGCAGCGGCTTGGCGAGCGGGTCGGGTTTGGCGGCGGGCGACGTGGCGGATGAAGCGGGTTTGGTCTTGTCCTGCGGCTTCTCCAGCAGCGAGGGCAGCACGCGGGTCTTGCCGTCGCGGGTGCGCAGCACGGCCAGGTAGGCGCCCTCGACGCGCACCTGCGCAATGCGCCACGGCCCGCCGAACAGGCTGCGCGGATCGGGCGTGATGCGCACGCGGCTCGCGCGCAGCTCGTCGGCCACCGGCCAGCCGGCCGGGCCCTGGATGCGCAGGTCGAGCACGTCGATGCCGGTCCAGCCGGGGCGGATCGCGCCGATGCTGGCGCGCGGACCGAGGGCCAGCGCCACTTCGGCCTGCAGCTGGCGGGTCGCGACCTGCAGCGCGATGACGGCGAGCAGGATCAGGCCGAGGACGATCGCGCCGGCCAAAGCGAGGCGGCGCCGGGTGCGGGTGAGCGTGAGGGTCTGGAGCAGGGCGGTCATGGGCGGGCGCCATGCTACCCGGGTTGGGCCAGCGCGGTCAGCGCGATGCCGGCTCGCCGGCTTCTTCGTCAGGAGGCTGGCGATGGAAGCGCCAGCCGCCATAGAGCGCCGCGCCGGCCGTCAGCACGTTGGCGGCCATCTGCTCCCAGGCTTCGTAGCTCCACGCGTGGTACATCCACAGCGCCGAGATCGCGAGCATCGAGTACCGCAGCGTGCGCCCGGTCATGTAGAACATCGCGTAGGTCGACCACAGCGAGGCGGCGATCAGGAACAGCGTGCCCCAGCCGTTCCAGGTCAGCAGGCCGGTGGCCACCRTCAGGACGCCGAAGGCGGCCAGGCCGAGGCTGCGTGCGCCGGCGCCGTGTTGCAGCGTGGCGGCCGAGGTGGCGGTGCGGCCGGCGCTGACCAGGTTCAGCGCCGCCGCCGTGTGGGCCCCGATCAGCACGTTGTTGAGCGCCCACAGCAGGCCGGCGAAGCCGGACTGCAGCCGCAGCGATTTCTCGCAGCGGCGCAGCATCGCGAAGGCGTTCATGGCCAGCGCGGCGAGGCCGGTGGCGTGGATGAGCAGG
>NZ_JBFUCB010000473.1:0-4864 GCF_056405435.1 Rhizobacter sp. P1_G5
TCGCTGCGCCGCGCGGTCGACGCGCTGCGCGAGGCACGGCGGCCGGTGTTCTACGGCGGCGGGGGCCTGATCAACGCCGGCCCCGCCGCGTGCGCGGCGTTCGCCGAGCTGGTGCGCCGCTGCCACGCGCCGTGCACGCTGACGCTGATGGGCCTCGGCGCCTTCCCGGCATCGAGCCCGCAGTTCCTCGGCATGCTGGGCATGCATGGCACGCTGGAGGCCAACCTCGCGATGCATGACGCCGACCTGGTGGTGTGCGTCGGCGCGCGCTTCGACGACCGCGTCACCGGGCGGCTCGACGGCTTCTGCCCTGAGGCGCGCTTCATCCACGTCGATATCGACCCGACCTCGATCAACAAGGTCGTGAAGACGCAGGTGCCGCTGGTCGGCGATTGCGGCTGGCTGCTGCAGTCGCTGCTGGAGATGCTCGGCCCGCAGCCGCTCGACCCGCAGCGGCTCGACGCGTGGTGGGCGCGCATCGACGGCTGGCGCGCGCAACGCTCGCTCGCCTTCGACGACACGCCGCACCAGATCGCGCCGCAGGCGCTGCTGGCGCGGCTGCAGTCAGCGCTCGACGGCCGCGACGCGATCGTCTCGACCGACGTCGGCCAGCACCAGATGTGGGCCGCGCAGCACCTGCGCTTCGACGCGCCGCGGCGCTGGCTCACCTCGGGCGGGGCCGGCACGATGGGCTACGGGCTGCCGGCGGCGATCGGCGCGCAGGTCGCGCACCCGGGCCGGCTGGTGGTTTGCGTCAGCGGCGATGCGTCGATCCTGATGAACATCCAGGAGATGGCCACGGCCGTGCAGGCGGGCGCACCGGTCAAGGTGGTGCTGCTGAACAACGGCCACATGGGCATGGTGCGGCAGTGGCAGCAGCTGGTGCACGGTGGGCGCACCAGCCAGAGCGCGCTCGACGTGCAGCCGGATTTCGTCGCGCTCGCGAAGGCTTTCGGCTGGCGCGCGCGCCGCGTGGATCAGCGCGGCGCACTCGACGAGGCGCTCGCCGAGTGCCTCGCGAGCCCGGGCCCGTTCTTCCTCGACGTGGTCGTGACGCCCGAGGCGAACTGCTGGCCGATGATCCCGGCCGGCTGTGCGCACGACGAGGTGCGGCTCGGATAGCAGGATCAGGTGGCGTGGATCGGAATGCTGCCCGCCGGCAGCGCACGCGCCCGGAGTTGTCCGCAACCGCCCTCCACGTCCTGCCCCGCCGACTGCCGCAGCGTCGTCAGCACGCCGCGGCCGTGCAGCGTGCGCGCGATGGCCTCGGCGCGCTCCGCGCTCGGCCGCCGGAAGTCCAGCCCCTCGTTGGTGTTGTACGGAATCATGTTCATGATCGCGTACTTGCCGCGCAGCAGCCGCACGATGCCGTCGATCTCGTCGTCGCCGTCGTTGATGCCGTCGAGCAGCGTCCACTGGTACTGGATCGGGTAGCCGCTGGCGCGCGCATAGCGTTCGCCGAGCTCGACCAGTTCATCGGGCGCGATGCGCGGCGCGCGCGGCAGCAGCTGCTCGCGCAAGGCCGCCTTGGTGGTGTGCAGCGACAGTGCCAGCGCCGGCTTCACCGGGCCTTCGGGCAGCCGCTCGAACACCCGCGGGTCGCCGACGGTCGAGAACACCAGGCTCTTGTGGCCGATGCCGCCGGCGGTGCCGAGCAGCTCGATGGCCTCCATCACGTTGTCGAGGTTGTGGGCCGGCTCGCCCATGCCCATGAAGACGACCTTCTTCACCGGCCGGCGCGCGCGGGCCAGCGCGACCTGCGCGACGATCTCGGCGCTGCCGACCTGGCGCAGCAGCCCGTCGCGGCCGGTCGCGCAGAACACGCAGCCCACCGCGCAGCCGACCTGGGTCGACACGCACAGGCCGTCGCGCGGCAGCAGCACGCTCTCGACCGCCTGGCCATCGGGCAGCTCGACCAGCAGGCGGGCCGAGCCGTCGTCGGCCGGGTGCTCGGAGCGCAGGCGCGCCAGGCCGTCGAGCTGTTGCACCAGCGCCGGCAGGGCCTCGCGCAGCGCGAGCGGCAGGAAATCCTCCGGACGGCGCTTGCCGGCATCCTGCGGCAGCGCGCGCGACCACTGGCGCAGCACGCGTTCCTCGTGGACCGGCTTGGCGCCGAGTTCGCGAAGCTGCTGGCGGAGGGTGGTGATGCGCATGGGAGACGGCGAAGAGGCGCCACAGTCTAACGGGCCACGGCGGGGCCACGTCGAGGGCCGACGCCGAAGCCCGCCTTGCGCGACACTCGCTGCTTCGCATCATCACCGCCCAGACGTACGCCATGACGTTGCCCGCCACGCCCACGCCCCGCTTCGACATCTTCTACAAGTACGACGCCCTGACCCAGCTGCTGTTCGACTACGCCGCCGCGCACCCCGGCCTGGTGCAGGTGCAGTCGATCGGCAAGAGCCACGAAGGCCGCGACATCTGGCTCGCGACCGTCACCAACACCGCGACCGGCCCCGACACCGACAAGCCCGCGTTCTGGGCCGACGGCAACATCCACGCCGCCGAGCTGACGGCCAGCACCACCTGCCTGTACTACCTGCACCACCTGGTGACGCAGTACGGCCAGGGTGACGAGATCGGCCGCCAGGTCACGCAGCTGCTCGACACCCGCGTGATCTACCTGTGCCCGCGCATCAACCCCGACGGCGCCGAGCTCGCGCTGGCCGACCGGCCGCGCCACATCCGTTCGTCGACGCGCAGCTACCCGTACGACGAGGAGCCGGTCGAGGGCCTGACGCTCGAAGACGTGGATGGCGATGGCCGCATGCTGACGATGCGCATCCCCGACCCGCACGGCACCTACAAGAAGTGCCCGCAGGACGAGCGGCTGATGGTGCCGCGCGAGCCCGGCGAGTTCGGCGGCGAGTACTACCGGCTGATGCCCGAGGGCCTGCTGAAGAACTACGACGGGCTGACCGTCAACGTGAACCGCGACCAGGAGGGGTTGGACCTGAACCGCAACTTCCCTTCTGCCTGGCGGCAGGAGTTCGAGCAGGTCGGCGCCGGCCCGTACCCGGCCAGCGAGCCCGAGGTGCGGGCGATGGTCGAGTTCATCCTGAAGCACCCGAACATCGGCGCGGCCATCAGCTACCACACGCACAGCGGCGTGATCCTGCGGCCGATGGGCACGCAGAGCGACGACGACATGATCCCGGAGGACCTGTGGTCGTACAAGCGCTTCAGCGCGATCGGCGAGAAGCTCACGGGCTACCCCGCCATCAGCATCTGGCACGACTTCAAGTACCACCCGAAGGAGGTCATCACCGGCACGCAGGACTGGGTGTACGAGCACCTGGGCGCGCTGTTCTGGGTGGTGGAGCTGTGGTCGCCGAACAAGGAGGCCGGCATCAGCGGCTACAAGTGGATCGACTGGTTCCGCGACCACCCGGTGGAAGACGACCTGAAGCTGCTGAAGTGGAGCGACGAGCAGTGCGGCGGCCAGGCCCACGTCGAGTGGAAGCCCTTCCACCACCCGCAGCTCGGGCCGGTGGAGATCGGTGGCTGGGACAAGATGAACTTCTGGCGCAACCCGCCGCCGGCGCTGCGCGAGCGCGAGGCGGCGCGCTTCCCGGCGTGGATGGACCAGATCGCGCTGAGCCTGCCCAAGCTGGAGCTGCTGCGCACCGAGGTGCGCGCGCTCGGCCCCGACACCTGGCGCGTGCGCCTGGCGGTGTGCAACAGCGGCTACCTGCCCGCCTACGTGAGCAAGCGGGCGCTGGCGCGCAAGACGGTGCGCGGCACGATGTTCGAGATCCACCTGCCGCCGGGCGATGCGACGGTGTCGCTGGTCAGCGGCAAGGAGCGCATCGAAGGCCCGCAGCTCGAGGGCCACGGGCCGAAGAGCACGCTGCAGGCCTTCCTGCCGACGCGCGAGGTGACGGCCGACCGCGCGGTGGCGGAGTGGGTGGTGCGCGCGCCGAAGGGCACGCGGCTGGCACTCAGCGCACGCGCGGACCGCGCCGGGGCGGTCAAGACCGAGGTCGTGCTCGACTGAGCTGCGGCTAGAAGTGGTACTCGGCCTTCAGCGAAGGCGCCGACACCTTGGTGCCCGCCAGCGATGACGGGTTGCCGAACTTGTTCTTGATGTACTGGTAGCCGAGGCCCGCATAGAAGGTCTTCGGCGTGCCGGCGGCCGAGCCCACGTCCCACAGCAGGCCCATCTCGGTCCAGGTCTCGGCCGCGGTGTCGCCGCCGAAGCCGTCCTTGCCCTTCTCGCCGGTCCAGGTGCCCCAGCCCTTGAACACCGCCGGCAGCCCGGCGTTGAAGTCGAAGCTCCACACCGTCGCGAGGCGCGGCGCCGCATCGAAGTTCACGTGCGTGCCGGCGATCGAGTTGTTGTTGTTCTCCTTGTAGTACAGCAGCCCGAGCGTCAGCAGGCCGGGCACGTCGAACTCCACCTTCGGGCCGGCGATGTACTTCGTGAGGCCGGCGCCGAAGGCATCGTTCTTCGAGTTGAAATCGAAGCCGAACTGGAAGCCGACATCGCGGATCGGGCCGAACTTCATCGGCTTGCCGCTGACCTTGCCGAAGCTCACGGTGTTGCTGTAGGTGGCATACACCTCGTGCGCGCCGCGGTCGCTATTGTTGGCCGGGTTGTTCTCGTCGGAGGCCAGCATGTCGATCGAGAAGAAGTTGACGCCGTACTTGTAGCCGCCCACGTATTGCAGCGTCGCGACCTTCTTCTTCACGTCCGCGTCGCTGCCGGGTTCCTTGAACTTGTTGCCATAGGTGAAGCCGATGAAGGCGTCGCTCCACTCGGCGGCATGGGCGGCGGCAGCGCAGGCGGCCAGCGCGGCACAGGCCGCGACCTTCGACAGGGTTCGTGTACGCATGGGGGAATCCTTCGGGATGGGGTTGGTGA
>NZ_JBFUCB010000474.1:0-4864 GCF_056405435.1 Rhizobacter sp. P1_G5
CGACTACCCCGAGCTGCGCCGCATCTTCGACGCCGGCCTGCGCGACCTGCAGCGCCGCCACATCGATGCCGGCCAGACCTGCGACCGGGCGCTGTACCGGCGCAGCTACGCGCAGCGGCACAAGCGCATCGTCGCGCCCTGCCTGCTGGCCGAGGTGCTGGGCACGCTGTACGTGCCGCGCGCGCCGCTGGCCGGCGTGGTGCGGGCCACGCTCGAGCCGGGCCACGCCGCCGGCGTCACCGTGCATGCCTCGGGCAGCACCGCGGGCCTGCAGCATGCCGACATCGCCGATGCGCTGTTCCCGGCCGATGACCCCGATTTCCCGTGCTGGCACGGTGACACGCGGGGCCTCGCGCAGCGGCCGGAGCCCGGTGCCGCGGCGCTCGGCTGGCTGCGCGCCGCCGACGTGCCCTGGCTCGAGATCACGATCGACCCCGTCTGCGGCAAGCACGGGCTGCGCCAGCTGCTCGATCGATGACGGCCACCCCAACCGCATCCGCACCCTCACCCGACCTTCAGGGAGAACAGAAGATGACCCCCCTCGACACCCGATGCCGCGAGCTGCCGCTGGATTTCAGCTTCAGCGACGCAGAACGCAGCGCGCTGGTCCAGCGCCTGGAGTCGATCCGCGTGAGCCCGTACAAGGCCTACGAGGCGTTCAGCCACGAGATCCGCATGCTGGTCGCGGGGGATCCGAACCTCGCGCGCTTTCGCGACTTCATGGAGGGGCGCCGGCGCGCATCCGCGTACGAGCGGCCGTTCGTGTTCGTCGAGAACTGCCCGATCGACAGCCTGCTGCCCGAATTGGGCAATGTCGACCCGGTGGCCGACAAGCACCGGTTGAAGCGCAGCTTCGTCGCCGAAGGCTTCCTGCAGCTGTACGCCGAGGTGGCCGGCGAGCACCCGATCTCGTACCTGAACGTGAACGACGGCGATGTCTTCCAGGACATCTTCCCGAAGGACGCGCTGAAGGACTCGCAATCGCAGAAGGCACTCGGTCCGATCCATTTCCACAAGGACCTCGCGAACCACTTCGTGCGCCCCGACCTGGTCAACATCCTGGCGCTGCGCAGCTGCGACGACAACGAGATCTGGACCACCTTCGTCGCCAACCGCGACGTGCTGGCCGCACTCGACAAGGACACGCTGGCGGTGCTGCGCGAAGCCGCGTTCTACACACCGTTCGACGACCTGTCGATGGTGGGCGGCAACGTGGCCCTGGGCAAGGCGTCCGAGCATGCGGTGCTGACACGCGAGGTCGACCTGCGCTTCTTCGAGAACCGCACCGAGGGCCTGACCGATTCGGCGACCCGTGCCGTGAAGCGGCTGACCGCCACGCTGCACGCGATGAAGCGCCGGGTGCTGATGCGCCCGGGCGATTTCGTCTCGATCTCGAACAACCTGTCGCTGCACGGCAAGGAGATCGGCATCGTGCGCGACGAGGCCGCCCAACACCGGCGCTGGAGCATCAAGACGGTCAACGTCCATGCCATCGCGCCGCACCAGCCGCACCTGGTCCCCGGCAGCTCGTACCTGGTCAATGGATGACCGCGATGGATGAAAGCCCCCCACCCGCCCGCTGGTGCGCCGTGACGGGCGCGAGCCGCGGCATCGGCCGTGCGGTCGCGCAGGGCCTGCTCGCGAGCGGCTTCAGCGTGATCGGCATTGCGCGCGACGCCGCGCTGCTGGCCGAACTCGAACGCGACTGGCCGCGCCGCTTCATCGCGCTGCCCCACGATGTCGCTCGGCCCGGCCTGCATGCCGCATTCGGCCAGCTCGCCGAGCGCGGCCGCCTGCGGCTGCACGACATCGAACTCGCGGTGCACTGTGCCGGCTGCGCTTTCCAGGGTGCACCGCTCACCGCGATGAGCGATGCCGAGCTGCACGCCACCATCGACACCAACGTGCTCGGCACCACGCTCGTCGTGCGCGACCTCGCCCGGCTGCTGTTGCAGCGCGGCAGCGGCACGCTGGTCGTGCTCGGTTCGATCGCCGGGCACGACGCCGCCCCGCTGATGGCGGCCTATGCCGCGAGCAAGGCCTACACGCAGCAGCTGCTGCGCTGCGTGCGCGCCGACCTGCACGGCTCGGGCGTGCGCGTCAGCTGCGTGCAGCCCGGCACCACCCGCACCGGCCTGCTCGACGGCCAGCCCGGCCTCGATGCCGCCGCCCGCTTCGAAGGCTTCGCGCCGCTCGAAGCGCACGACCTGGCGCGCACCATCGAATGGATCCACCAGCAGCCCGCGCACGTCAACGTGCAGGAGATCAGCCTCTTCCCGGTCGCGCAGAGCCTGTACGTGCGCGGCATCCACCGACATCCGGCGCGCTGACCCCGCGTCCTTGCACCACCCTCCGTCACAGGCTCGCACCATGCCCCACACCGCTACCGCCACCGCCACGCTCCCCGCACTCAGCCTGCCGCTCCCGCTGCCCCCGGCCGACACCATCGGCATCGACAGCGAGATGATCCAGGTCGCCCGCCTGCTGTGGCCGAGCCCGCAGCAGATCGAGCCGGTCACCGGCGGCCTGTTCAACCGCGTGCTGAAGGTGACATCCCCGGCCGGCACGCACTACCTGAAGCGCTTCACCGAAGCGGCCTTGTCGGGCGACTTCCCCCCGTTGCCGACGCGTGCGGCACAGCGCTGCCTCGTCGCCTGCAGCTGGCACGACATGGCCTCGCGGGCCGCCGCGATGCACGCCGGCACGCCGCCGCTGAACGTGCCGGCACTGGTCGCGATCCAGAGCGAGTACGACGTGATCGCGATGGATGCTGCGGCCGGCACGCCGCTGTACGAGCGTCTGCAGGCCCCCGGCACCCACTCCACCGCCGCCGCCGGCCAGGAGCCCCGCATCGAGCTGCCCCTGCGTTCGATCGCGCGCTGGCTGGGCCGGCTGCACGCGCTGCCGCTGCAGCCGCGCGACAGCCTGCTCGCCGCGAGCCGGCCCTTCAAGGCCTTCAAGATCGAGCTGCAATATGCCCGGCTGGTCGATGAACTGCCGCCGCACCTGCACCGCGCGGCGCTGGCGTTCATCCACGACTACCTCGTGCTCGAAGCCGAGCCGGTGCACGGCGACCTGAACTCCCGCAACGTGCTGGTCGACGCCGAGAACGGCGTGTCGGTCATCGACTTCGAGCAGGGCCACTGCGGCGAAGGCTGCTACGACCTCGCCTACCTGCTGAGCGAGTACGTGATCCGCGCGCTGCGCCACGACCGCGACCCGCTCCCCCTCGTCGCGCGCGCCTGGGACCACTACGCCAGTGCTCGGCTGCTGGCCGACCCGCCGGCCTGGCGGCGACGCCTGCACCTGCACCTGGCCTTCCAGTGCCTGTACCGGCTGGTCGGCCCGACGCGCGCCGTCTGGACCGGACACCTCGACGACACCGCCGGCCGGCGCGTGCGGGCGTGGAGCCTGGGCATGCTGGAGCGCCAACTGTGAGCCGCGTGAGCCGCATGAGTCGCGTGAGCCACGCATGGCACCTGCCCCTCGGCTACATCGGCTTCTTCCTGCCGGCCGGCGTGCTGCTGAGCTACCTGCCGCCCTTCCTGCGCGACAAGGGGCTGGCCCCCGACGAGGTGGCATGGATCTTCAGCGCCGTGTTCGGCGTCAAGCTGGTCACCGGGCCGCTGCTCGCGTGGTGGGCCGATGCAGCGCGACGCCAGTCGAGCCTGCTGTGGGTGGCCGCCTGGGCCGTCCTCGGCGCCGCCTGGCTGCTCGGCACCTCGACGCATTTCGCCGGGCTGCTGCTCGCGGTGGTCGTCATGGCCGCCTGCCGCAACTACTGCCAGAGCCTGCTCGAGGCCCTCGCGACCCGGCTGAGGGGTACCGGCGGCGCGATGCGCTATGGCGCGATGCGGGCGCTCGGTTCGGCATCGGTGTGCGCCGGCGTGCTGCTGTTCGGCGGCCTGTGGTCGGCCGGGGTCGCATGGCAGCAGGCTGCCTTGCCGCTGATGGTGCTGGTGTCGGCGCTGGTGCTGATCACCAGCCTGCACGCGATGCAGTCGGCCGTGCGATCCATGGTGCGGGCACCCGCGCCGGTGCCGGAGCAGTTGCCCGCGCAGTTGTCCGAGCAGTTGCCAGATTCGGCGCCTGCCGTCATCGCGATGCCCACCCGCGCGCCCGCGTCGCTCGCCACCCGCAGCGGTGTGCTGCTGCTGGTCGGCGCCACGCTGCTGATCGGCGCCAACGGCGTCTTCTACAGCAGCGCCACCTTGCTGCTGCAGCAGCAAGGCGTCGGCAGCCCGGCCATTGCCGCGCTGTGGTGCGCGGCCTTCGGCGTCGAAACGCTCGGCTTCGCGGCCTTCGACCGCCTGCGCGCCCGCTGGGGCAACGCCCGGCTGTTCGGTGCGGTCGTGATGCTGTCCCTGCTGCGCTGGTCGCTGCTCGCCGACGACGACAGCCTGCCGTGCCTGCTGGTCGGCTTCATGCTGCACGTCGCCTCGTTCTCCTGGACGCACGCGCTGTGCGCGCTGTGGGTGCGTGACCTGAGCCCGAACCGCTACGCCATCACCGGCCAGGCGCTCTACACCGCCTGCGCGCACGGCATCGGCATGGCCGGCGGCGCCTGGTTCGCGAGCCGCGCACTGCCGACCTGGGGCCCCTGCGTGTACGCGCTGGCGTCCGCGATGACCGCCGCCGGCGCGCTCGTGATCGCCATCCGGGCCGCCCTGGCCCAGCGAGCCCGCGTCACCGTGGCGCTGCGCGCATGACGCCCTGCCGGGAGCTCCCATGAGAGATTGCACCCGCCTCGCCGAACAGCTGTCGCAGGCCACGCTGCGCCACTGCCCGCATGCGCTGGCCGTCGCGCTCGGCGGCTCGCAAGCCAGCGGCCGGCACGACGACCATTCCGACCTCGATCTCGTCG
>NZ_JBFUCB010000475.1:0-4853 GCF_056405435.1 Rhizobacter sp. P1_G5
ACTCGGGGCTGAAGACGACGCAGTACTCGCTGCTGTCCCAGGTGGTCTCACTCGGGCCGGTGAAGCCCGGCGTGCTGGCGTCTCACATGGAGATGGATGCGTCGACGCTGACGCGCAACCTGCAGCCGCTGGTGGCGCAGGGTTGGGTCACGGTCGGGCCGGGCGAGGATGGGCGCAGCCGCGTCGTCGAGGCCACTGCGGCCGGCCGCGTCAAGCGCGACGAGGCGCGACGCGAGTGGAAGCGGGCGCAGGTGACGTTCAACGAGCGCCTGGGCGACGAGCGCGTGATCCGGCTGCACGCGCTGATCGAGGAATGCCTCGCGGTGATGAACGAAGAGTGACCGTCAGGACGGCCGGTCCCGCGTGACGTCGACACCGGGAACCACATCCGTCCCGTAGGCCTTCTTCCAGCGCTCCGTCAGCGCTGCATGCTCATCCAGCCGCGTCCCCGGCAGCCCGTCGTCGACCTCCCAGTTCGCCACCTTCGACTCGATCGCGAAGTGATCCTTCGGCGTGATCGCCGACGGGTCGTCCAGGCTGCCGACCGAGAGGTCCATGTGCTGCGAGCCCTCGTACGCGAAGCTCAGCGGCGTGCCGCAGTTCCCGCAGAAGCCGCGCAGCGCGAACTTCGACGACGCGTAGGTCTTCGGCGGCTCGGTCAGCCACTCGACCTGGTCGCGGCGCAGGTTCAGGAACGGCACGCGCGTGTTGCCGAAGGCCAGCTGGCACATGCGGCAGTGGCAGTAGTAGCCCTCGCGCTTGTCGGGCGACGCGCGGTAGCGGATGCGGCCGCACAGGCAGCCGCCTTCGAGCGGCGCGTTCGCCGTGCCTGCCGCCGCGCTCATGTCGCCACCGTGTAGTTCAGCGTGAGCCGCCCGCCGTCCACGTAGACGATCTCTCCGGTCATGTAGCTCGCCGCGCTGCTCAGCAGGAAGGCGGCCACGTCGGCGATCTCGCCCGGCTCGCCGAGCCGCTTCATCGGCGTGCGGCTCATGATGCGGGCACGCGCTTCTTCGCTGCCCAGCACCGCGTTCTTCGCGAGCTCGGTCGCGATGGTGCCGGGCGCCACCGCGTTGACGCGGATGCCGCGATCGGCCAGCGAGAGCGCCATCACGCGCGTCAGCTGGTTGATGCCGCCCTTGCTCGCGTTGTAGCTCGCGATGCTCGGGATCGCCATCACGCTGTTGACCGAACTCATGTTGACGATCGCGCCGCCGCCGGTCTTCACCATCTCGCGCGCGACCGCCTGGCCGACCAGGAACGAGCCCTTCAGGTTGATGTCGATCACCGCGTCCCAGTCGGCCTCGGTGATCTCGAGGAAATCGGCGGCCTTGAAGATGCCGGCGTTGTTGACCAGCCCGTCGACGCGGCCGAAGGCGGCCAGCGTGCCGGCGACCGCGGCGTCGACCTCGGCCTTCTTCGACACGTCGCAGTGCAGGTAGAGGGCGCGCTGGCCTTCGGCCGCGAGGCTGGCCGCGAGCGCCGCGCCGCGCGTATCGTCGACATCCCACAGCGCCACCGCCGCGCCGTCGCGCGAGAGGCGCTGCGCGCAGGCGGCGCCGATGCCTTGCGAGGCGCCGGTGATCACGATGACCTGCCCGTGCAGGTTGAACTGGACCGGTTTCATGGAGGCTCCCGAAAACGGTCGAGTTTAGGCCGGCTGCCCCCTGCCTGCCAGCGCGCGCGGCGCGAGCCGGCGCGCCAGTCCGACCGACCGTCCCTGCACGAAGAGCAGCGCCGAGACCGCTCCCACCGCGAGCGGCATCGCGTACCACACCGGTACCGCCCGCCCCATCATCTGCGGCGTCAGGGCCAGCAGCAGGGCGGTCAGCACCAGCCGGTGCCCGGCGTGCTCGGCGATCGATGCGGCCACGGTCGGCAGGCCGGCGGTGAAGGTCAGGAGCGCCTGCAGCGGATTCAGTCGGTCGCCGGCGTCCTGGTGCGACGGCAACCACACCTGTTGTTGCAGGAACAGTTGCATGCCGCCGAGCACCCAGGCCAGCACCAGCAGCATGACCGGCGCGTCGTTGATCCGGAACGCCAGCACGAAGTAGGCGGCAAGGCCCGCGGACACCAGCGCCTGCTCCATCATCAGCGGCAGCGCCATCCCGACGCCCGCCAGCAGCAGGCCGACGCCAGCGAGCAGGGCGCCGGGCAACTCGAAGCGGCTTGCCGCTTCGAGGCAGGCCGCCGCGGCCAGCAGCGAGGCCACGCCGACCCATGGCCACCAGCGGTGCAGGCGGTGCCATCGCAAGCGGGCGGCCCACGCATCGGGCAGCAGCTTGTGGCGGCGCACGCCGTACACCAGGCCGAAGCCGATCAGCGGCAGCACCGGCCCCGCCAGTCCGGCCGCCACCACGAAGCCGGTGCCCCACAGCGCGCCTTCCAGGTCGCGCGCCAGCACGCAGCCGAGACCGAACACCACCAGGGCCGCGGCGGCCATGCGCAGCCACCGCCCCTGCTTCAGCAACGATGCGAGGCGCGCCAGCAGCGCCCGATCGAAGCCCAGTCGCGCGAGCAGCGCCGGGCCGGCGGCGTGAATCTGCCGTTCCAGCGGCACGCCGAGCAGCGTGGCCAGCCCCAACGCCCACCACCGGCGGCCACGCGCCAGCAGGGCCTGCAGGGTCACGAGGTCGGCATGCAGCCGCAGCGTGTGCTCGTCGGTCACCGGCCGGTGCAGGCCGTCCAGCGCCATCTGCAACGCATGGGTGCGCTCCCAGCCGATCTGCCGATCGACGCGGAAGTCGTCCAGCCAGCGGAAATGTTCCTGCAGCATCGCCTGCATGCTGGCGGGCAGCAGCGGGGTGCGCAGCACCAGGTCGGCAAAGCGTGCCGAGGCTTCGGCCTCCTGGCCCAGTGGCAGGTCGTTCAGGTGCCGGCGCAGCATCGGCACCAGCGCATCGAGCGCGGCCGGGCCGAGCGGCAGGGTTCGGGCGACGAGTTCGCACAGCGCTTCGGGTGACAGGTGCTCCTTGGCCGCCGTCTGGGGAGTTGCCTCCGCGGGCGCCACGGCGACTTCCGCGGCAACCGGTGCGACGGGCGCCGACTCGGGCGCGGCTGTCGTCACCTGCGCTTCGGCCCGCACCGCCTGCTGATGTCGCGCCCACGCGACCATCCGGTCGTAGGCCTCGCGCAGCGCCTGGTAGGCGAGCGCATCGTCGTCGGGCCGCGTCACCTTCAGCCGCGCGGCGTAGCTGCGCTTGATCAGCGCGAGCTCGTCGGTGGGCTCCGCCAGCCCCAGCACCTGCCAATCCTCCATCGTGGCCTCGCCGGTCAGAAGCGGAAGCCGCCGTCGATGCTGTCCAGCGCCTGCCGGAATTGCTGGCGCGCGGTGCGCACCGTGCGCGCGTCCTGCGTGTCCAGCGCCGCCTCGAACTGCGCCATCCAGGCCTGCAACGCGCTGCGCTGCTCGCCCAGCCGGTCTTCGTACAGGCGCTTCGCACGCTCCAGCAGGTAGCGGTTCTCGTCCTCGTCGCGCGGGTGGCGCTTCAGCTGCTTCAACCGTTCGAGTGCCGAGGCAATCGCTGCGGCGTCCATCTGCGTCGAGGTGTTGTGGATCAGCGTGTTGGTGATGCGGCCGCTGGCGGTCTCGCGTGCGTCGACGTCGAGCAGGCCGTTCGCGTCGTAGGTGAAGCGCACCTCCAGCGTCGCCGTGCCGGCCGGGCGGGGCGGCACGTCGACATCGAGCACGCCCAGCGCGAGGTTCTCGGAACCGACCGGCGATTCGCCCTGGCGGATGTCGATGCGGATGCTCTTCTGGTTGTCGACCACCGTCGAGTAGATGCCCGTGCGCGACACCGGCACCGGCGTGTTGCGCTCGATGATCGGCGAGAAGCGGTCGGCCACCAGCGCGTCGCCGACCTGCTGCGACGCGACGATGCCCAGCGAGTACGGCATCACGTCGGTCAGCACCACCTCTGACAGCGCCGCGTCGCGCGCCTTCAGCCCGGCCTGCACCGCCGCGCCTTGCGCGATCGCGAGGTCGGGGTCGATGGTGCGCAGCGGCAGGCGCTGGAACAGCCGCGTCGTCAGCTGGCGGATCATCGGCATGCGCGTCGCGCCGCCGACCAGCACCACCTCGTCGAGCCCGGCAGCGTCGATCTTCGCGTCGTACAGCGCGCGCTCGATCGGGCGGCGCAGGCGCTGCAGCAGCTCGGCGCTCGCGGATTCGAAATCCGCCCGCGTGATCGCGCACTCGATGCGCCGGCCCTGGTGCACCAGCGACATCACGGTGCTGTCGGCATCGCTCAGGTTGCGCTTGGCCTGCTCGGCGGCACGCCACCAGGCGCCGCCCTGCATCAGCGCCTCGCGCTCGGCGGGCTTCAGGCCGTCGCAGCGCTCGATGAACAGGCGGCCCAGCGCCTGCACGAAATCCTCGCCGCCGAGCCGCGTGTCGCCGGCGCTCGCGCGCACCTCGACGACGCCGTCGAAATACTCCAGCACCGAGACGTCGAAGGTGCCGCCGCCCAGGTCGAAGATCAGGAAGCTGCTGTGGTCGGTGCGCTCCTGCAGGCCGTAGGCCAGGCCGGCGGCGGTCGGCTCGTTGAGCAGCCGCTCCACCGTCAGCCCGGCCAGTTCGCCGGCGGTGCGGGTGGCACGCCGCTGCGCCTCGTTGAAGTACGCCGGCACGGTGATCACGGCCTCGGTCACCGGCGCGCCGAGCAGCGCCTCGGCATCGGCCTTCAGCGATTGCAGCACCAGCGCCGACAGTTCCTCGGGCCGGAAGTCGCGCGTGCCGAGCCGCAGCTTGCGGTCGCTGCCCATCCAGCGCTTGAAGCCCTGCGCGGTGCGGTCGGGGTGGGTGCTGACGCGCTCGCGGGCCGCCAGGCCGACCAGCGTGCGGCCCTCGTCGT
>NZ_JBFUCB010000476.1:0-4817 GCF_056405435.1 Rhizobacter sp. P1_G5
GCGATGTTCGGCCCCGCGGTCGCCGACCAGCCGTCCATCACACGTTGACCCGGCGCAAGCCGTCCGTCCGCCGGGCGGCTTGCGGCATCATCGCCACATGCTCCAGCAAGATCGTCATCAGCGCATCCGGGCCCTGCTCGCCGGCGACGGGCAGGCCAGCACCGAGCGCATCGCCAATGAACTGGGGGTGTCGCGCGAGACGGTGCGGCGCGACGTGCTCGCGCTGGAAGCCGCCGGGCAGCTGCGCCGCGTGTTCGGCGGCGTCCTGGCCTGCGACACCGAGGCCGAGCCGCCGCTCGCGCAGCGCAACAAGATCCATGCGCTGGACAAGCGCGCGATCGTGCGCGCTGCGGCACGCCTGCCGCAGCCGGGCCAGTCCTTGTTCATCGATGCCGGCAGCACCGTGTCGATGCTGGCGCAGGAGCTGGCCTCGCTGCGCGACTTCACGGTGATCACCAACTCGTTCGACGTGGCATTGAAGCTCGCCAGCCCGACGCTGGACGGCGGCTCACCCCGGCACCAGGTGCATGTGCTCGGCGGACGGCCGCGGCCGGAACTGGCCGCGAACTACGGCGACGCCACCGTGGCCGAGGTGATGCGCTGGCGGGTCGACTGGGCCCTGCTCTCGCCCGTCGGCGTGGAGGCGCGCATGGGCGCCAGCAGCTTCGATCCGTCGGAGGCGGAGCTGGCGCGCGCGATGGTGCGCCAGGCCCGGCGCACCGTGCTGCTGGCCGACCACAGCAAGATCGGCGTGTGCGCCCGGGTCGCGTTCTGCGGCATCGAGCAGGTCCACCAGCTGATCACCAACAAGCGGGCCCGGGAATCGGCGGCGCTGCACGCGCTGGCCGACGCGGGCTGCGAGTTGACGCTGGTGTGACGGGTGTGATCGAGGCGGGCAACCCGCGCTCGATCAGATCGAGAACCCCAGCAGCATCGCGACGCCGGCTTCCTTGTTCGGCCGCACGAAGCTGTCGCGCGTCAGGCGGCTCATCTTGATCGTCAGCGCATCGGTCAGGAACCACTTGGTGTACAGCGCGTTGATCTCGCCGCTCACGTAGAGCTGCGCCAGGCTGCGGTCGACCGACGCGAGCAGCGCGGTGTCGCCCTTGCGCACCATCACCGCGTACGGCTCGACCGACAGTGCCAGGTTGCTGACCTGGAAGGTGTCGAGCGCCTTGTCGTTGGAGGCCAGGCCGAGCAGCAGCGAATCATCCTGCGGGAAGGCGCGCACGCGGCCTTCCTTCAGCGCCTTGTAGGCTTCGCCGTTGCTCGCGAAGGTGGTCAGCTGCGCATGCAGCTCGCCGTTGGCCAGCTGGTTGAAGAGCTTCTCCGAGGTCGTGCCCTTGCTGAGCGCCACCGGCAGGCCGTTCAGGTCCTTCACCGACTCGACCTGCAGGTTCTTCGGCGTCAGCAGGCGCATCGAGGCGACGAAGAAGGTGTAGCTGAAGGCGACCTTCTCCTGGCGTGCGCGGGTGTTGGTGGTCGAGCCGCATTCCATGTCGATCTCGCCGCTCAGCAGCTTCGGGATCCGCTCCGGTCCGCTGACGACCTTGTATTGCACCTTCAGGTCGGGCAGCTTCAGCTCGCGCTTGATGCCTTCGACCGCATTCAGGCACAGGTCGACTGAGTAGCCGACCGGTTGCTTCTGTTCATTCAGGAACGAGAACGGTCGCGCGGCCTCGCGCACGCCGAGCACCACGACCTTGGTCTCGCGGATGCGGGCCATCGTGTCGGCGGGGGCCTGTGCCTGCGCCTGGGCGAATGCCGCACCGCTGGCACCGGCCAGCAGCAGCAGGCCCGTCACGTGGCGCACGACGTGGCGCATCACGCCGTGAAAAGGGGAGAACATCTTGGAAGCTCCGACCAAAAAGGGTCGAATTATAGGGTTTACCCTATTCGCATTTCCGTGACGGAGGTCGCACTGGACGGGGACCTCTATCCCCTTGTTTCGGGGGAGTTTTGCTTGACGGACCTCAAATGGGCAGGCTAGGTGGGCGGCCCTTCAGCAACGGCAAACCGCGGTAACGCCCTTCGAAGTAGCGCTTCTCGACATCCTCGCTCTCCCGGCCCTCGAAGTCGTGTACCGATCGAAGCTGGGTCGCGCCGTTGGCATCGCGCTCGACGATCCAGATCTGGTCGCGGCGCAGCAGCTTCGTGCCCATCAGGTGGGTGTCGTGCGTCGTGAAGACCAACTGGGAGGGATCTTCGCTGTCCAGATGCTTGTCGATCAGCGCAGCGACGATCTTCGGGTGCAGGCTGCTGTCGAATTGATCGACGGCAAGTACTGCACGGCTGCCGTATCCCTTGATCGACCACGGAACAAAGAATCCGATCAGATTCCTGGTCCCTTCTGACTGATCGTCGGGATCGACGGATCCGGCCTGGAACGCAGACACCGGAACATCCAGGTCTCGCAAGAATGCGGCGAGCTCCTGCGCAAGGCTCGGGAGTCCTTTCGCCGCCAGTTCCTGAGCAGAGACCGCGTACCTCTGCATGCCGCGCAGCACCACTTCGACACTCTGGCTCAGCCAGGTGAATGGACGCCGCAGTTGCTTCATCTCCGCGTTGCTGTTCGCGACAGCCTGCGAGATGAACAACAGGTTCGGTGGCGTCAATTTCCGCCATGCCTGATGCAGGTCACCCCCGCCTTCGAGTTCAGGGCCAAAGGCATAGCCCTCGGTCTCGTCAGCGTAGCGCCGCTCGTACAACAGGGTCTCGTTCCCTTGCGGAAAGGCCGCCAGTCGCTCGTGCACGAGCCTTGAGCGTGTCGCTGCCAGCTCGAACTGGTATCGAACTCCATCCTGGATGAAATGGACCTCGAATGAACTCGGCGCCTGCGCCAATGCCGGATCGAGCGCGAACGGGGTCACTGGCAGCGCAGGGGCCAGTGCACTCGACGACAGATTCGCGATCAAACCGATCACCGACAGCGCCTGCAAAAGGTTGCTCTTCCCCGCTGCATTCGGCCCATACACCGCACACACCTTCAGCAAGTCGGGAAACTTCTCGCCACTGAGCGGCGCCTTGAAGGTGTTCCTGCCCTTGCGCAGCCGCGGCGCGGCCACCATCGACAGCGTCTGCCGCTCCCGGAACGACCGGAAATTGGCCACGGAGAACTCAATGAGCATGGCGGATGCAACAGGTCAGGACCGGGCAAGTGTCTCACCCGGCAATACCACGGGTGCATCGCCGACAATCCCCCGAATGTCCACCGAAGATTTCCGCGTCCTGGCCGTGATCCCGCCGATGACGCAGCTCAACACGCCGTACCCGTCCACGGCCTATCTCACGGGCTTCCTGCGCTCGCGTGGCATCACGGCCGTGCAGGAGGACCTGGCGCTCGCGCTGGTGCTCGACCTGCTGTCCCCCACCGGCCTCGACCAGGTCCGCGACCGCGCGCAGGCACAACCCGAGGCGCAGCGCTCCGCGCCGGTCACCGTCTTCCTCGACGCCTTCGACCGCTACCGCTCCACCATCGCCCCCACCATCCGCTTCCTGCAAGGGCGCGACTCCACCCTCGCGCACCGCATCGTCGGCCGCGACTGGCTGCCCGAGGGCACGCGCTTCCGCTCGCTCGACGTCTACGTCGACGACGAGGGCGGCGACCCGCTCGCCTGGGCCTTCGGCGCGCTCGGCCTGCAGGACCGCGCCCGTCACCTCGCGACGCTCTACCTGAACGACCTGGCCGACGTGCTGCGCGACGCCATCGACGGCCGCTTCGAGTTCGTGCGCTATGCCGAGCAGCTGGCCGCGAGCCAGGCCGATTTCGATCCGCTGGCCAGCGCGCTGTCGGCCGCGCCGAACCTGGTCGACGAGCGCCTCGCCGCACTCGCACTGGCCGCGGTCGAGCGCCACCGCCCCCACCTGCTGCTGCTGTCGGTGCCCTTCCCCGGCTCGATGTACGCCGCGCTGCGCATCGCGCAGGCCGTGAAGGCGGCGCACCCGCAGATCGCCATCGCGCTCGGCGGCGGCTTCGTCAACACCGAGCTGCGCGAGCTGTCGGAGCCGCGCGTGTTCGACTTCGTCGACGTGGTGACGCTCGATGCCGGCGAACGCCCGCTGCTCGCGCTGATCGACCACCTGCAGGGCAAGCGCTCGCAGCAGCGGCTGGTGCGCAGCTTCGTGCGCGAGGCCGAATCGGGCGCAGTCCGCTACATCAACGGCTTCGCCGAGCCCGACATCCCGTTCGACCAGGTCGGCACGCCCACCTGGGACGGCCTGCCGCTGGACCGCTACCTGTCGCTGCTCGACATGCTGAACCCGATGAACCGGCTGTGGAGCGACGGCCGCTGGAACAAGCTGACGGTGGCGCACGGCTGCTACTGGAAGAAGTGCAGCTTCTGCGACGTGAGCCTCGATTACATCGCCCGCTTCGAGCAGGCCTCGTCGACGACGCTGGTCGACCGCATCGAGGCCATCGTGCAGGAGACCGGGCAGACCGGCTTCCATTTCGTCGACGAGGCCGCGCCGCCGAAGGCGCTGCGCGCGCTGGCCGCCGAGCTGCAGCGCCGCAAGGTCGAGATCACCTGGTGGGGCAACGTGCGCTTCGAGAAGACCTTCGACCGCGAGCTGTGCGAAGAGCTCGCCGCCAGCGGCTGCATCGCGATCTCGGGCGGGCTCGAGGTGGCCTCCGACCGCTTGCTGAAGCTGATGAAGAAAGGCGTGTCGGTCGAGCAGGTGGCGCGCGTCACGCAGGCCTTCTCGGAGGCCGGCATCCTGGTGCACGCGTACCTGATGTACGGCTTCCCGACGCAGAACGAGCAGGACACGGTGGACGCGCTCGAGTACGTGCGTCAGCTGTTCGAGGCAGGCTGCAT
>NZ_JBFUCB010000477.1:0-4793 GCF_056405435.1 Rhizobacter sp. P1_G5
CGGCAGCACCGGCCGCCGTGGTGCGAGCGGCTCCGGCACGCGCCGGCACCGCCGTGACGCGCGGCGTGCAGACCGGCGACCCGTTCGGCAACCGGCCGACCAGCCCGCTGATCAAGGTGTCGTCCGGCGAGCGCGGCATTGCCGGACGCATCGGGCGGTTGTTCGGGGTGTTCAAGTCGTCGGGCTGAGGGCAAGAGCGGCTACATTGCCAGCCCTATGCCCGTCTCCTCCGACACGCTGCTCGGCGACCTGCTGAAGCGCGTCTCCCGTTCGTTCTACCTGAGCCTGCGCATGCTGCCGCCGGGCCTGCGCGCGCCGGTCAGCCTGGCCTACCTGTTGGCCCGCGCGGCCGATACCCTCGCCGATACGCCCGGGCGCCCGGCATCGCAGCGGCTCGCGCAGTTGCTGTCGTGGCGCGAGCAGGTGGCCGGTACCTCGCCCACGCAGCCGATCGACGCCGGCATCCCGGCCGACGCCGGTGAGGCCGCGCTGATGGCCGCGCTGCCCGAGGCGCTGGACCTGCTGCAGCGCCAGCAGCCCGCCGACATCGCCGACATCCGCCGCGTCGTCACGACGCTGACCGACGGCATGTGCTTCGACCTGCAGCACTTCGAACACGGCCGTGCCGGTGCGCCGGTGCCGCTGCAGACCCGCGCCGAGCTGGATCGCTACACCTGGCTGGTGGCCGGCTGCGTCGGCGAGTTCTGGACCGACATCGCGATGCGCCACCGGCCCGAGCTGCAGGCGTGGCCGCGCGACGCGAGGGTCGCGCAGGGCATCGCCTACGGCCAGGCGCTGCAGCTGACGAACGTGCTGCGCGACGCCGCCGAAGACCTCGCGAACGGCCGCTGCTACCTGCCGGCCGAACTGCTCGCGACCCACGGCCTGCAGGTCGGCGACCTGCTCGATCCGGCGCGCCGCGCAGCAGCCCGGCCGCTGCTGCTGGCGCTGAGCGCGCAGGCGCTGGCCGGCTACCGCGCAGGCGCCGCCTACGTGCTGCAGATTCCCGCGGGCAGCCTGCGCCTGCGGCTCGCGTCGCTGTGGCCGCTGATGCTCGGGCTCGCGTCGATCGAGCTGCTGCTCGCCGCACCGGGCTGGCTCGATCCGTCACGGCGCATCAAGGTGACGCGCGGCGCGGTCTACCGGATGCTGCTGCGCTCAGTGCCGACCGCGCTGTCGACCGCTGCACTGCGGCGCTGGACCGATGCAGCGCTTGCGCGCGTCGAGGCAGCCTGCCGCGCCTGATCCCTTCAACCCACCCGACGAGACGCCCGATGAACCGATCGCGATGGATGACGACCCTGGCCGTGGCCCTGGGCTGGATGGCGGCCGCGGCATCCGCCGCCGAACCGGTGCCGCCGTTCACCGGCCGGCACCACCCCTTCACGCCGACCAGCGGCAAGGTCGTCGGCGTCTACGTGCCGAACTGGCAGCCGCAGGACCTGCTCGACCGCGTGCCGCCCGGCAACCTGACGCACCTGCTCTACGCCTTCCTGCACCTGTGCGGCCCCGGCCAGCTGCCGCAGGACGCCGCGGCCTGCGAGGGCAAGGCCGATTTCCAGCTCGCCACCTCGACGCGTGACGACGAGTTCGATGCCGTCTTCGCCCGCTTCAAGCAGCGTGCGCCGCACGCCAAGGTGCTGGCCTCGGTGGGCGGCTGGGGCGGCTCGGACCCGTTCTTCCACCTCGTGAACGACCCGGCGCGGCGCGCGGTGTTCGCCGCCTCGGTCACGCAGTTCCTGCAGACCCACCCGGCCTTCGACGGCATCGACATCGACTGGGAGCACCCGACCTCGAACGGCAGCGCCAATGGCGTCGCGCTGGGCACGCCGGCCGACGGGCAGGGCTATGCGGACCTGATGGTCGACCTGCGCCGCGCGCTCGATGCACTCTCCGCGCAGACCGGCCGCCGCTACCTGCTGACTGCCGCCATCAACACCACCGAATCGCTCGCGACGAAGGTCAACCACGCCGCTGCGGCGAAGGTGATGGACCTCGTCTTCATGATGACCTACGACTTTGCCGGCGGCTGGACGCCGCTGGCCGGCCACCACGCGCCGCTCGCGAGCCCGACGCTGGACACCAACGACAGCCTCGAAGGCGCCGTGCGCGTGATGACGAAGGCGGGCGTGCCGGCGCACAAGCTGGTGGCCGGCGTCGCGATGTACGGCCGCGGCTTCGCGGGCGTGAAGGGCCCGGGGCCGAACGGCTTCAACGGGGTGCCGCGTACCGGCGTGTTCCCCGGCAAGGAAGGCGACATCACCTACCGCGAGCTGGCCGGCGGCTGGCTGGGACCGAAGGGCACCGGCACGCAGGGCTGGAGAACGGTGTACGACCGCATCACGCAGTCGTACACGCTGTGGAATGCGCGTGAGCAGCAGATGATCGGCTACGACGACCCGCGCAGCGTGCGGCGCAAGGGCCGCTTCGCGGTCGCGCACGGGCTGGCGGGCGTCTTCGCGTGGGAGCTGTCGCAGGACAACGGCGACATCCTGAACGCGATGAACCTCGGGGTCGGGCAGACCCCGGGTCCTGCTCAGGCCAAGCCGCTCAAACGGCCATGATCGACACGCTCTTCGTCACCAGGTAGGCCTCCATCGCCTCCGGGCCGCCTTCGGTGCCGTAGCCCGAGTCCTTGACGCCGCCGAACGGCATCTCGGCCACCGGCGCGGCCGGCTGGTTGACCCACAGCATGCCGACCTCCAGGCGTTGCGACAGCAGGTGCGCGTTCTTGATCGAGCGCGTGAAGGCGTAGCTGGCCAGCCCGAACGGCAGGCGGTTGGCTTCGGCGATCGCCTCGTCCAGCGTGTCGAAGCCGCGCACCGCGGCCACCGGGCCGAACGGTTCGTTGTTGAACACGTCGGCGTCGAGCGGCACGTCGGTCAGCACCGTCGGCGCGAAGAAGTTGCCGCTGCTGCCGACGCGTTCGCCGCCGGTCGCCACCGTCGCGMCGCGCTTGCGGGCGTCGTCGACCACCTTGGCCATCGCGCCCAGGCGGCGCGCATTGGCCAGCGGGCCGAGCGTCGTGCCTTCGGCCAGGCCGTCGCCCAGCTTCAGCTTCTGGGCGTGCGCCACCAGCGCCTGCGAGAACTCCGCCTTCAGGCTGTTGTGCACCAGGAAGCGCGTCGGCGAGATGCAGACCTGGCCGGCATTGCGGAACTTCGCACCGCCGGCGGCCTTGACCGCGAGCGCGACATCGGCGTCGTCGGCAACGATCACCGGCGCGTGGCCGCCCAGCTCCATCGTCACGCGCTTCATGTGGCGGCCGGCCAGCGCGGCCAGCTCCTTGCCGATCGGCGTCGAGCCGGTGAAGGTGACCTTGCGGATGACCGGGTGCGGGATCAGGTAGGCCGAGATCTCGGCCGGGTTGCCGAACACCAGGCCGAGCACGCCGGCCGGGATGCCGGCATCGACGAAGGTGGCCAGCAGCGCGGCCGGCGAAGCCGGGGTTTCTTCGGGCGCCTTCACGAGGAACGAGCAGCCGCTCGCCAGCGCCGCACCGAGCTTGCGCACGATCTGGTTGATCGGGAAGTTCCACGGCGTGAAGGCCGCGACCGGGCCGACCGGTTCCTTCAGCACCAGCTGCTGCGCGGCCAGGTTGCGCGACGGCACGATGCGGCCGTACACGCGGCGGCCTTCGTCGGCGAACCAGTCGATGATGTCGGCGCCGGCCAGCACCTCGACGCGCGCCTCGGCCAGCGGCTTGCCCTGCTCCTGCGTCATCAGGCGGGCGATGCCGTCGGCGCGTTCGCGCAGCAGCGCGGCGGCGCGGCGCATCAGGTTGCCGCGCTCGTGCGCGGGCGTTGCKCGCCAGGTCTCGAAGCCGCGCTGCGCGGCGGCCAGCGCGCGGTCGAGGTCGGCCGTCGATGCATGCGCGACCTTGCCGATCGGCGCACCGGTGGCGGGGTTCAGCACGTCCAGCGTCTTGCCGCCGGCGGCGTCGACCCATTGGTTGTCGATCAGCAGGCGGGTGTCGGGGTAGGTGGTGTCGCTCATGGGCTTTCGCGTAGTCGTCGAAGCGGGGAAGGGCGCCATTGTCGGCCTTCCTCCAAGCCCCTTGCCGCACGCGGCCCTTCAGGCGGACTGGATCACGCCATGCGCCGAGGCAGGCGTCGATGCCGGTGCCTTCGGCCGGCAGTTGCGCTTCTTCTCGAGCCAGTAGACGACGTTGCCGGTCACGACGATGCTGCCGGAGATCACGGTGGAGGCGGCCAGCACGGCGGCGTGGCCCACCAGCTGGGTGATGCAGTCATTGGTGCTGCATGAGCGGCCGGCATTGACGTCGGCCACGTCGAGCACCATCTGGCGCGCCATGACCTGGCATTCCTCGTCGTAGACGTGGATGGTGCGCGGGTAGGCGCAGCCGAACGACGCGGTGGCGGCCGTCACCGCGATGAACAGCGTGCGAAACCGTGGCAGGCAAGGGGTGGTGTGGGGCATCGGGTGGCCTCGTCGGGGGGTCATCGATTCTGTCGTGTGCCGGGCACGCGTTTGTCGCCGGTGGGGCGGTTCATATGTCCATATACTGTATGAAAGCACAGTATTCATCCCGCGATGCTCCCCCCCTATGCCGAGCTGCACTGCCGCAGCAACTTCAGCTTCCTCACCGGGGCCTCGCACCCCGAGGAACTGGTGAACCGCGCCGCCGACCTCGGCTACGCGGCGCTCGCGATCACCGACGAGTGCTCGCTGTCCGGCGTGGTGCGCGCGCACGTCGAGGCACGGCGCCGCCAGTTGCACCTGATCATCGGCAGCGAGATGCAGCTCACCTTGCCGGCGGGCGACCCGCATGC
>NZ_JBFUCB010000478.1:0-4790 GCF_056405435.1 Rhizobacter sp. P1_G5
GAGAGCCTGCTCAGCAAGGACCAGATCCTCGAGATCTACATGAACCAGATCTTCCTCGGCCAGCGCGCGCACGGATTCGCGGCGGCCAGCGAGATCTACTTCGGCAAGCCGCTGAAGGACATCTCGATCGCCGAGGCCGCGATGCTGGCCGGCCTGCCGAAGGCGCCGTCGGCCTACAACCCGATCGTCAACCCGAAGCGCGCGACGCAGCGCCAGCTCTACATCATCGACCGCATGCTGGAGAACGGCTTCATCACGCCGGAGCAGCACGATGCGGCACGCGCGCAGCAACTGAAGTACCGCGCGGCACCTGAAGTGGTCGTTCACGCCGAATACGTGGCCGAGGCGGCGCGCCAGATGATCTTCTCGCAGTACGGAGAAGAGGCCTACACGCGCGGACTCAACGTCTACCTGACCATCCAGGCGTCCGAGCAGACCGTGGCCTACCGGTCGCTGCGCAAGGGCATCATGGATTTCGAGCGCCGTCAGGTGTACCGCGGCCCCGAGGCCTATGTCGACCTGCCGGCCAATGTGAAAGACCTCGACGCCCGCATCGCCGAGGCCCTGGTCGAGCACCCCGACAACGACGAACTGCGCGCAGCGGTGGTGCTCGAAGCGGGCCCGCGCAAGGTCGTGGCGGTGCTGCAGAGCGGCGAATCGCTGACCGTCACCGGCGAAGGCCTGAAGCCGGCCACCTCCGGCCTCGCCGAAAAGGGCAACCCGAAGACGCAGATCCGCCCCGGCGCCGTGATCCGGCTCGTGAAGCTGCCGAAGGGCGACTGGTCGATCACCCAGCTGCCCGAGGTCGAAGGCGCGTTCGTGTCGCTCGATCCGCGCACCGGCGCCGTGCGCACGATGGTCGGCGGCTTCGACCATGCGAAGAGCAAGTTCAACCACGTCACGCAGGCGTGGCGCCAGCCGGGTTCGAGCTTCAAGCCGTTCATCTACTCGGCCTCGCTCGAGAAGGGGTTCACGCCGGCCACCGTCATCAACGACGCCCCGCTGTTCTTCGACGCCGGCACCACCGGCAGCCAGCCGTGGGAGCCGAAGAACTACGACGGCACCTTCGACGGACCGATGTCGATGCGGCGCGGCCTCGCCAAGTCGAAGAACATGATCTCGATCCGCATCCTGCAGGCGATCGGCCCGGCGTATGCGCAGGACTGGATCACCCGCTTCGGCTTCGACCCCGACAAGCACCCCGCCTACCTGACGATGGCGCTCGGCGCGGGCTCGGTGACGCCGCTGCAGATGGCGTCGGCCTACGGCGTGTTCGCCAACGGCGGCTACCGGCTGAACCCGTTCCTGATCAGCAAGATCACCGATTCGCGCGGCCACGTGCTGAACGAGGCGGCTCCGCAGGCGATGGACGAGAGCACTCGCACGCTGCCGGCGCGCAACGCGTTCGTGATGGACAGCCTGCTTCAGGAGGTCACGCGCTCGGGCACGGCGGCCAATGCGCAACGCACGCTGAAGCGCCCTGACGTGTACGGCAAGACCGGCACCACCAACGACTCGAACGACGCCTGGTTCGCCGGCTTCCAGCGCAGCGTGGTCGGCGTGGTGTGGATCGGCTACGACAACCCGCGCAAGCTGGGCGACCGCGAGACCGGCGGCGGCCTGTCGCTGCCGGTGTGGATCGACTACATGCAGCAGACGCTGAAGGGCGTGCCGGTCGAGGAGCCGTCAGCCCCGGAGGGCGTGGTCAACCTGGGTGGCGAGTGGTACTACGAGGAGTACACCCACGGCAGCGGCGTCAGCAGCCTCGGCCTGGAAGAGAAACTGCCCACCCCGCCGAGCGAGGACGAGAAGAAGGGCATCCTCGACCTTTTCAAGAGATAGGCAGGATCTCAGGCCGGCGGGGCGAAGCGCAGCGGCATTCCGCCCTGCTCGCTCGCGCAGGCCGAGAGGTCCGCGAAGAACTCCCGCCCTTCCCGCGTGTCGAGCCAGCGGCCGCCGACGTGCTTGTAGTGGTAGCCGCCCGAGCGCGCGGCCAGCCACAGCTCGTGCAGCGGCGGCTGCGTGTTGATCACCAGCTTGCTGCCGTTCGGGAATCCCATCTCCAGCAAGCCGCCGGTGCGCGATGCGTCGATGTCGATCACGTCGTCCTGCAGCCAGGCGTCGACGCTCGCCTCGATGCTCGACAGGATGGCGCCCGTCAGCGCGTGGAACTGGGCATCGCTCAGGGGCGTGGGGACGATCTCGACAGTCATGGCCGGTAGAATTGTTCGCATGTTTCAGCAGCAGCGCAGTGTAGCGACACGCCTTTCAACACTGGGCGCATCGATGTCTTTGCTGGCCGCGCTCGCGGCCTGCGGCCAGAAAGGGCCGCTGAAGCTGCCCTCGCCGCCTGCCGCGGCGCCCTCCGCATCCTCTCCCGCCTCTGCGCCCCGCTGACCCCATGACCCTGCCCGGTTCGCCCTACGTCGCCTACCGCGGCGCCGACCTCTTCATCGAAGACTGCGCGTTGAACGCGCTCGCCGACCGCTTCGGCACACCGCTGTACGTGTACTCGCAGGCGGCGATGCTGGCGGCACTCGGCAGCTACCAGCGTGCGCTGGCCGGCCGCGATCACCTGATCTGCTACGCGATGAAGGCGAACTCGAACCTGGCCGTGCTGCAGACCTTCGCGCAGGCCGGCTGCGGCTTCGACATCGTCTCCGGCGGCGAACTGAAGCGCGTGCTGGCGGCCGGCGCGCCAGCGTCGCGCATCGTGTTCTCGGGCGTCGGCAAGACCCGCACCGAGATGCGCGAGGCCCTCGAGGCCGGCGTGCTGTGCTTCAACGTCGAGAGCGAGCCCGAGCTCGAACTGCTGTCGCAGGTGGCCGTCGCCGCCGGCCGCACCGCCCGCGTCAGCCTGCGCGTGAACCCCGATGTCGACGCCGGCACCCACCCCTACATCTCCACCGGCCTGAAGGGCAACAAGTTCGGCGTCGCGCACGAGCGCGCAGTCGCCACCTACCAGCGCGCCGCCGCGCTGCCGGGCCTGGAGGTCGTCGGCATCGACTGCCACATCGGCTCGCAGATCACCGAAGCCACGCCCTACCTCGATGCGCTGGACCGGCTGCTCGACCTGGTCGAGGCGGTCGAAGCCCAGGGCATCCGGCTGCACCACGTCGACGTTGGCGGCGGCCTGGGCATCACCTACACCGATGAAACACCGCCCGAGGCCGGCGTGCTGGTCGCGCAACTGCTCGAGCGCATCGACGCCCGTGGCCACGGCCAYCGCAAGGTGCTGTTCGAGCCGGGCCGCTCGCTGGTCGGCAATGCCGGCGTGCTGCTCGCCGAGGTGCTGTACCTGAAGCCTGGCGACGAGAAGAATTTCTGCATCGTCGATGCCGCGATGAACGACCTCGCCCGTCCGGCGATGTACGAGGCCTGGATGGGCATCGTGCCCTGCCGCACGCGAGCCACGGCCGCCTTGACCTGGGACGTGGTCGGCCCGGTCTGCGAATCGGGCGACTGGCTCGGGCGCGACCGCGTCCTGGCCGTGCAACCCGGCGATCGCGTCGCGGTGCTGTCCGCCGGCGCCTACGGCATGAGCATGGCCAGCAACTACAACACCCGGCCGCGCGCGGCCGAGGTGCTGGTGTCGGGCTCGCAGGCCTGGCTGATCCGCGACCGCGAAGACGCTGCCGCGCTGTTTGCCGGCGAGCACCTGCTGCCCGGCTAGAGCCGTCCTTCTGCCACCGCGTGGCAGGCCACCTGGATGCCGTTGAGCGACAACAGCGCCGGCCGCTCCAGCTTGCAACGCTCGTTCGCATGCGGGCAGCGCGGGTGGAACGAGCAGCCGCTCGGCGGGCTCAGCGGATTCGGCACCTCGCCCTGCACCGGCGTGCGGGCCCGCCCGCTCATCGCGATGTCCGGAATCGCATCCAGCAGCATGCGCGTGTACGGGTGCCGCGGCCGCGCGAAGAGCTCCGCCTTCGGCGCCAGCTCGACGACGCGGCCGAGGTACATCACGCCCACCTGGTCGCTGACGTGCCGCACCACCGCGAGGTTGTGCGAGATGAACAGGTAGGTCAGCCCGCGGCTGCGCTGCAGGTCCTTCATGATGTTGAGCACCTGGGCCTGCACCGAGACGTCGAGCGCCGAGGTCGGTTCGTCGCAGACCAGGAACTCCGGCTCGGTGGCCAGTGCCCGTGCGATCGAGATGCGCTGCCGCTGCCCGCCGGAGAACTGGTGCGGGAACTTCTCCATGTCCCCGCTCGCGAGGCCGACCGACTGCAGCAGCTCGCCGACCTTGGCCTTCAGTTGCGCCCGGTCGGTGATCAGCCCGTGCTCGGTCAGCGGCTCGGCGACGATCTGCTGCACCTTCCAGCGCGGGTTCAGGCTTGCGAACGGATCCTGGAAGATCATCTGCATGCGCCGGCGCAACGCGGCCGCCTCCTGGCTGGCCAGCGTCAGCGCGATGTTCTTGTGGCCGAAATGCACCTCGCCGGCGGTCGGCGCCTGCAGGCCCACCAGCAGCCGCGCGACGGTGCTCTTGCCGCAGCCCGATTCGCCCACCAGCGCGAGCGTGGTGCCACGTTCGATCGAGAAGCTGACGCCGTCCACCGCATGCACCTGCTGGCGCGGCTTGCGCTCGATCACGCGGTTCAGCCACGGCGCCGAGACGTCGAAGGTCTTCACCAGGTCGCGCACTTCCACGAGCACGTTCATGGCGTGGCCCCTGCGACGGCTGCCACCGACCTGTCGTGAAGCCAGCAGGCGGCCCGGGTCGCCCCGGCTTCGAGCAGGTCGGGGCGTTCTTCACGACAGCGCCCGAAGGCCTTCGGGCAGCGCGGATT
>NZ_JBFUCB010000479.1:0-4789 GCF_056405435.1 Rhizobacter sp. P1_G5
AATCAGGACGGGTCGCCGGAGCTGGCTGGTTTCATGGCCCGCGCGCGTCAGCGCGCTTCGTGCACTGACTGTCGCCGACTGTTTGACCACAACGAGCGAAGCGAGTGGCGGGAGTTTCGGCGACGGGCCTTGAAACCAGCCAGCGGAGGGGAGTCATCGCCCCCCGGGGCGATGACCGACCCGGCCGGCGAGCCACACCCTGCCTACTCGCGCCTTTGCACGCAGGCGCCGATCCCTCAACCCGTCGGATCCTGCCCCGCCGCATCCAACCTCCGCCGCACCATGTTGATGTGGCTGCGCAGCGAATAAAGTTCGTCCGCATAGCTGAGCGGCACCGTCACGTTGCCTACCCTCGATTCGATCTTGTCCAGCTCCGAGCGCAACTCGTCATTCGGCCGCACGCCCTGCGCATCCTCCACCGCCCGCAGCTGCCCGTACCACCGGAAGATCCGCGAGCGGATGCGGAACTGGTACAGCGGCGGCACCACGCGCGACAGCGGGATCAGGATCGCGACGATCGACACCAGCACCACCCACATGCGGTCGATCAGGTTGGCCAGCCAGAACGGCAGGTAGCGCTGCAGCAGCGGCGAACCGCTGGTGTAGAAGCGCTGCGCCTCCGGCGCCAGCGGCCGCTCGGTGCCGCGCGCGTTCGGGAAATCGCCCTTGCGCTGGAACCAGCCCGCCGGTCCGTGGATCTTCGCCGCCGCCTGCACGAACAGCTGGATCAGCGCCGGATGCAGGTCCTCGCGCGCCACCAGCGTCGCCGTCGGCGCGATCAGCCGCACGTCGTTCGGCGGCACGTCGCCCGCCAGGTCGACCACGCCGCGCGGCAGCGTTACCGGCGTCAGGAAGGCGAAGCGCCGCGAATACGCATCGGCCTGTGCAAAGTCGAACAGCTTCACCCCCGGCGTCTGCAGCAGCATCTGCACCATCAGCGCCTCGGGCGCCGACGCGAACACGATCGCATCGATGTCGCCCGCCAGGAACTTCACGACCGCGTCGGTCTGCTCCTCGCGCGACACCGTCATCGACGCGGGGTCGATGCGGTTGGCATCGAGCAGCTTGCGCATCAGGTTCGGCGCGCCGCTGCCGCGCGCGCCGATGTCGACCTTCCAGCCCTGCAGCTGCGCCAGGCTGGTCAGCGGCACGCCCTTCAGCAGCCGCTGCGCCGACTCCTCGCGGTAGAACAGCCACACCGGCTCGAAGAACAGGCTGCCCAGCGAGTTCAGGTCTTCATCCGCCAGCGCATTGGCCTCGGCGTTCTTGCGCGATTCGCCGGCCCCGCCCTGCGTGAACGCGATGTCCACGCCCGAATTCGGGTCGCGCAGCAGCTTCAGGTTCTCGGCCGCGCCGTGGGTGGTGCGCAGTTCCACCTGGATGCCGTAGCCCTTCAGGTACTCTGCATAGCGCTTGCCGAACTCGGCATACGCCCCTTGCTCGACCCCGGTGGCCAGCACCACCTTGCGCGGTGGCGTCGGGTCGAGGAACCAGTAGGCGACCACCAGCAGGACGATGGTCAGGAAGATGAACGGGCCGGCGGTGGCCAGCACGTCGCGGAACGACAGCAGCGTGTTGCGAAGGACTTTGGGCATGAGTCGGCGTTTCATGGTGAGCCGGAACAATAGCGCCTGATTCGCCCGGCCGCGCTCGCGGTATGCTTTTTCTTGTGACTGACCTGGGCCCGTGATGCGACTGCTGCTGGTGGAAGACGACCCGATGATCGGCGAGAGCCTGCGCAACGCGCTGCGGCTCGAGGGCTTCGCCGTCGACTGGGTGCGCGATGCGGCGGCCGCCGACGGCACGCTGGCCAGCGAGCGCTTCGACCTGGTGCTGCTCGACCTGGGCCTGCCCGACGGCGACGGCCTGGCGCTGCTGGCGCGCCTGCGCCGCGAGCGCCTGCCGATGCCGGTGCTGATCCTGACGGCGCGCGACGCGCTCGAAGACCGCCTGGCCGGCCTCGACAGCGGCGCCGACGACTACCTGGTGAAACCGTTCGCGCTGGCCGAGCTGCTGTCGCGCGTGCGGGCGCTGGCGCGGCGCAGCTTCGGCCTGGTCAACGACACGATCGAGATCCGCCAGCTCGCGCTGCACGAGGCGACGATGCGCGTGACGGTCGACGAGCGGGCGGTCGAGCTGTCGCGCAGCGAGTTCGAGCTGCTGTGCCTGCTGATGAAGCGCGCCGACCGCGTGCTGACGCGCCGCGTGCTCGAAGAGCAGGTGCTGCCCGGCGGGCTCGACAACGAGAGCAACGTGCTCGACGTGCACATGTCCAACCTGCGCCGCAAGATCGGGCCGGGCTACATCCGCACGGTGCGTGGCGTCGGCTACGTGATCGACCGCGTCGCACCGGCCAAGGGCGGGGCATGACGCCCGCCGCATTGTGGAGGCGGCTGCGCAGCTCGCTGGTCAGCCGCCTGGTGCTGGCCCAGATGCTGACGGTGCTGCTGCTGTGGTCGGCGGCGATGGCCTATTTCGTGTGGGACACCGCGCGCTACGACGAGATCTTCGAGCCCGGCCACATGGGCCCGAGGGCCGACATGATCCTCGCGCTGGTCGACAGCCTGGCCGACCGGCCCGAGCAGCTGCAGGAGGTGCTGCGCAAGCTCGACGTGTTCCAGCGCCGCGAGAACCATGAAGAAGACGACCCGGCGTTGCGCATGTCGATGAACGTCTGGCTCGGCGACCGGCTGCTCTATGCCTCGCCCGGCTCGCCCGGCGTGGTGCCGGYGACGCAGCAGCGCCGGCTCGAGAAGCTGCTCATCGACGGCATGCCGTGGCGCACCTACACGCAGCAGTCGGCGCAGTCCGCAGCGCGCGTCACGTTGATCCGTTCGGGCCACGCGGTGTCGATCCTGTTCGCGATCGGCGAGCGCGGCATCCTGATCCTGCCGCTGCTGATCAGCCTGCCGTTCCTGGTGCTGCCGGCCTGGTGGTCGGTGCGGCTGGCGTTGCGGCCATGGCGCCGCTTCTCGCAGGAGATCGAGACGCGCAGCCCCGGCGACCTGGCGCCGCTGCGCTTCGGCAGCGCCTACCGCGAACTGCGGCCGGTGGCCGATGCGGTGAACACGCTGCTCGCGCGCGTGGCGGCGAGCCTGGCGCGCGAGCGCAGCTTCATCGCCGACGCGGCGCACGAGTTGCGCACGCCGCTGGCCGCGATGCGCATCAACATCGAGGCGCTGCAGGCGCACCGCGGCGATGCGCGCGATGCCGAGCTGCTCGACGGGCTGGTGCGCAGCGGCGAGCGGGCGAGCCGGCTGGTGGCACAGCTGCTGGGGCTGATGCGCAGCGACAGCGGGCGCACCCAGGCGGCGCGGCTGTCGCTCGACGAGCTGGTGCAGGACCGGCTGGCGGCGCTGTCGGGGCTGGCGACGGAGCGCGGCGTCGAGCTGGAGCTGGCGTGCGCCGAGCGCTGCGAGATCGAGGCCGAGCGCGAGGGGCTGACGTCGCTGGTCGACAACCTGGTCGAGAACGCGATCAAGTACTCGCCCGCCGGGTCGACCGTGTCGGTGCGGGTGGGGGGCGATGCGTCGCTGGTGGTGGAGGATGCCGGTCCGGGCATCGCGGCGGACTGGCGCGAGCGCGTGTTCGATCGCTTCTTCCGGGTGCCCGACCAGGCGCAACCGGGCAGCGGCCTGGGCCTGGCCATCGTCAAGTCGGTGGCCGATCGGCATGGCGCGACGGTTGAACTGGCCGATGGCCTCGAAGGTCGCGGCCTGCGGGTGACCGTGCGCTGGTCTTGAGATTGACAACTGGCGGAGAGAGCGGGATTCGAACCCGCGGGGGGCTATTAACCCCCACACGCTTTCCAGGCGTGCGACTTAAACCGCTCATCCATCTCTCCGGAGCCGGCGAGTTTAGCCTACCTCCGAGGGGGCTTCGGACCGGTCCCGCGGGAATTTCGCTCAGGGCTGGCCGGGTGCCTTCGCCTTCATCAGCGCCATCGCGGTGCCGATCAACCCGGCCACCTCGGTCATGTTCCCCGGCACGATCATCGTGTTGTTCTTCTGCGCCAGGTGCGCATAGGCATCCACCGCCTTCTCGGCCACCTTCAGCTGCACCGCCTGCTCGCCGCCCGGTTCGCGGATCGCCTCGGCGATCTTGCGGATCGCGCCGGCCGTGGCATCGGCCACCGCGGTGATCGCCGACGCCTCGCCCTGCGCCTTGTTGATCTCGGCCTGCCGCGCCCCTTCGGAGCGGGCGATCGAGGCCTCGCGCTCGCCGGTGGCGATGTTGATCTGTTCCTGCTTGCGGCCTTCGGAGGCCGCGATCAGCGCGCGCTTCTCGCGCTCGGCGGTGATCTGCGCCTGCATCGAGCGCAGGATCTCGGCCGGCGGCGTCAGGTCCTTGATCTCGTAGCGCAGCACCTTCACGCCCCAGTTGCCGGCCGCCTCGTCGAGCGCGCTCACCACAGCGCCGTTGATCGTGTCGCGCTCCTCGAAGGTCTTGTCCAGCTCCATCTTGCCGATCACCGAGCGCAGCAGCGTCTGCGCCAGCTGCGTGATCGCGAACACGTAGTTGCTCGAGCCGTAGCTCGCGCGCATCGGGTCGGTGATCTGGAAGTAGATGATCCCGTCCACCTGCAGCTGCGTGTTGTCCTTCGTGATGCAGACCTGGCTCGGCACGTCGAGCGGCACCTCCTTCAGCGAATGCTTGTAGGCCACCCGCTCAATGAACGGCACCACGAAGCTCAGGCCCGGCACCAGCGTGCGGTCGTACTTGCCCAGCCGCTCGACCACCCAGGCATGCTGCTGCGGCACGATCTTCAGCGTGCGCACGATGAAGATGC
>NZ_JBFUCB010000480.1:0-4770 GCF_056405435.1 Rhizobacter sp. P1_G5
GCTCTACACCGGCCGCACGACGCGCGCCGTCATCAACGAACTGTTCGATTTCGGCCGCCCGGCCAGCGTGACGCTCGCGGTGCTGGTCGACCGCGGCGGGCGCGAGCTCCCGATCCAACCAGCCTACTCGGCGGCGCGCATCACGCTGCCGCGCGAGCAGCGCCTTCGCCTCGCACGCGACGACGACGGCCGATTCACCTTCGACATCCAGGAAGGCAGCTGATGCTCTCGAAGCGAAACCCGCAACTCAACGCGCACGGTGAACTGATCCACCTGCTCTCGATCGAGGGCCTGCCGCGCGCGGTGATCCACCACATCCTCGACACCGCAGGCACCTTCCTGAGCGTCAACGACCGCGACGTGAAGAAGGTGCCGCTGCTGCGCGGCAAGAGCGTGTTCAACCTGTTCTTCGAGAACAGCACGCGCACCCGCACCACGTTCGAGATCGCCGCCAAGCGGCTGTCGGCCGACGTGATCAACCTCGACATCGCGAAATCGAGCGCGGCCAAGGGCGAGAGCCTGCTCGACACCATCGCCAACCTGTCGGCGATGCATGCCGACATGTTCGTCGTGCGGCACGGCGAGAGCGGCGCGCCCTACCTGATCGCGCAGCACTGCGCGCCGCACGTGCACGTGGTGAACGCCGGCGACGGCCGCCATGCGCACCCGACGCAGGGGCTGCTGGACATGTACACGATCCGGCACTTCAAGAAGGACTTCAGCAACCTGACGGTGGCGATCGTCGGCGACATCCTGCACTCGCGCGTCGCGCGCTCCGACATCCATGCGCTGACCACGCTGGGCGTGCCCGAGATCCGCGCGGTCGGCCCGAAGACGCTGGTGCCGGGTGACCTGAAGGAGATGGGCGTGCGCGTGTGCCACGACATGGCCGAGGGTATCCGCGGCGCCGACGTGATCATCATGCTGCGCCTGCAGAACGAGCGCATGAGCGGCGCGATGCTGCCGAGCGCCGGCGAGTTCTTCAAGAACTATGGCCTCACCGACGAGAAGCTCGCGCTCGCCAAGCCCGATGCGATCGTGATGCACCCGGGGCCGATCAACCGCGGCGTCGAGATCGATTCGTCGGTGGCCGACGGCAAGCAGAGCGTGATCCTGCCGCAGGTCACCTTCGGCATCGCGGTGCGCATGGCCGTGATGTCCACCATCGCCGGAAACAACGCATGAAACTCCTGATCAAGAACGGCCGGCTGATCGACCCGGCCTCGGGCCTGGACCAGACCGGCGACCTCGCGATCGCGGCCGGCCGCATCGTCTCGATCGGCAGCGTGAACGCCGATTTCCACGCCAGCCGCACGATCGATGCGGGCGGCCTGGTGGTGGCGCCCGGCCTCGTCGACCTGGCGGCGCGGCTGCGCGAGCCGGGGCACGAGCATGAAGGCATGCTCGAGTCGGAGATGGCCGCGGCGGTGGCCGGCGGCGTCACGAGCCTGGTGTGCCCGCCCGACACCGACCCGCCGCTCGACGAGCCGGGCCTGGTCGAGATGCTGAAGTTCCGCGCGCGCAACCTGAACCACGCGCACCTGTACCCGCTGGGCGCGCTGACGCGCGGGCTGGCCGGCGAGGCGATCACCGAGATGGCCGAGCTGACGGAGGCCGGCTGCGTCGGCTTCTCGCAGGCCGACGCGCCGCTGACCGACACGCTGGTGCTGCAGCGCTCGATGCAGTACGCATCCACCTTCGGCTACACCGTGTGGCTGCGGCCGCAGGATGCGCACCTGGGCAAGGGCGTGGCGGCCAGCGGGGCGCTGGCGACGCGGCTCGGGCTGTCGGGCGTGCCGGTGATCGCCGAGACGATCGCGCTGCACGTGATCTTCGAGCTGATGCGCGTCACCGGCGCGCGCGTGCACCTGTGCCGCCTGAGCAGCGCGGCCGGCATCGCGCTGGTGCGGCGCGCCAAGGACGAAGGCCTGCCGGTGACCTGCGACGTGAGCGCCAATCACCTGCACCTGACCGACATCGACATCGGCTACTTCAACGCCGCGATGCGCCTGACGCCGCCGCTGCGCCAGCAGCGCGACCGCGATGCGATCCGCGCCGGGCTGGCCGACGGCACGGTGGATGCGCTGGTCAGCGACCACACGCCGGTCGACGAGGACAACAAGAACCTGCCGTTCGCCGAGGCCGAGCCCGGCTCGACCGGGTTGGAGCTGCTGCTGAGCCTGGCGCTGAAGTGGGGTGACGAGCAGGGCCTGCCGCTGACGAAGACGCTGGCGCGCCTGACCTGCGACCCGGTGCGGGTGCTGGGCGAGAGCCTGGGCTCGCTCGGCTCGAGCGCGGGGCGGCTGGTGCAAGGCGGCGTGGCCGACCTGTGCCTGTTCGACCCGGCGGCGCGCTGGACGGTGGAGCCGGCGAAGTTCCGCAGCCAGGGCCGGCATTCGCCGTTCTCCGGCTACGAGCTGCCGGGCCGTGTGGCCGCGACGATCGTGGCCGGGCAGGTGGCGTTCGAAGCCCCAGCGGCCCTCTGAGGCCGTGCGCACGCTGCGCGCCGTCTGGCGCATCGTGGCCTGCCTCGCGCACGTGGTGCGCGGGGTGCTGATCTGCGCGTTCATCTTTCCGTTCGTGAGCCCGGCACGGCGCGTGGCGCGCGTCGGGCCGTGGTGCGCGGCGATGCTGCGGGTACTGGGCATTCGCGTGGTGGTGCACGGCGAGGTGCATGCGGCGCCGGTGATGATCGTCGCCAACCATGTGTCGTGGATCGACATCCTCGCGATCAATGCGGCGCACACGGCGCGCTTCGTGTCGAAGGCCGACATCCGTCGCTGGCCGGTGATCGGCTGGCTGACGGCCTGCGGCGGCACGCTGTTCATCGAGCGCGAGCGCAAGCGCGATGCGATGCGCGTGGTGCACCAGGTGGCGCAGGCGCTGCAGGAGGGCCACGTGATCGCGGTGTTCCCGGAGGGCACGACCAGCGACGGGCACGGCGTGCTGCCGTTCCACGCCAACCTGCTGCAGGCGGCGATCACCACCGGCGTGCCGGTGCAGCCGCTCGCGTTGCGCTATGCCGATGCGTCGCACACGGTGAGCCCGGCCGCGGCCTACATCGGCGACACCAGCCTGCTGCAATCGCTGTGGTGGGTGGTGATGGCCGAGGGGCTGACGGCGCAGGTGACGGTGCTGCCGGCGCATTACTCGGCGCATGCGCAGCGGCGCGAGTTGTCGGAGGCGGTGCGGGCGGGGATCGTGGGGGCGCTGGGAAAGTGAACAACTGTCAAATCCGCGGCGTGGCAACGATGCCGGGGGCTGGCGGGTCTTGCCGCGGTCATTTCGTTCACGTCTAATCCGCCGGCCGCGTCGATGCAGTTCCTCCAGAGGATTCGCCGCGAGCACCGGTAGTCGGTCGAACACCGCAGGTGTTCACCGATGTCGAGGCGAGACGAGGAGTGGTCCGTGAAGAGCAGGAAGATAGCAGCGCTGACGCTGCTGATGGCGCACGCGTGGCTGGCGTGGACCGGATCGGTTGCAGCGCAGCCCATCACGCAGTACCAGGCGAACTACGAAGCCATCGGCGGGTGGACGTCGTCGGTGCCGGCCGCGGTCGAGGACCTGATCCGGATCCTGGAGACCGTCGGCGGCTCGTATTGCCAAACGGTTCAGCAGCCACCCGATGGATACACCCAGCGCAAGTGCAGCTACCTGGATCACGATCCGAACGAGCGCCGGTTCCGGATGCTGCAGGTGGTCGACGTGGTTCACCGCGGCAGTCAGACGCTGCACACCGAGACCATCCTGGGCGGCACCTACCAAATCCGCGGCCCCTGGTTGATGACGCGCATCAAGGGCCCGCCGCGCAGCTGCCCGGCCCAACTGAAGCCCGGGCACCCGATCCACCCGATCAGCGGCGGCAAGAGCCTGAGGGAAGACCTGGGCGTGGGCCGCATCGGCGGGCAGCCGCTGGTGGCGCTGTACGACACGATGAGCCTGCCGCCGCAGAGCGCGCCTGCGGCGGCATCTGCCGCGGCGCTGGCCGCCCATGCGAGCACCTCGTTCGGCGGATTCTGGCGTGGCAACCTGCACAAGCGCCTGCTCTTGCAGACCGATGCCGCCCAGGCCTTGCGCAGCGTGCTGGCCACGCGGGACGACGGCAGCTGGCAGGGCTTCAAGCGCGACGACACAGGGATCTGGCAGCCCGATGCCGATGTGCTCGACCGCCTGCAGCAGATCACTGGCGGCTGGCGCTACACCGACATGGCCGCGCAATCCGAGGAGCTCTACGACACCGAGGGCCGCCTGCTCAGCGTGGCCTATGCGAACGGCAACCGGCTGAGCTATGGCTACAGCACCGCCGGCGACGGCACACCCGAGCCGGGCCTGCTGACCGGGCTGCAAGACCAGACCGGCCGCAGCGTCAGCTTCAGCTACGAGTGGCCCGCCGGTGCACCCCGGGCGCGCATCCGCCAGATCACGAGCGATGCCGGCAGCACCTTCATCGCGTATGACGCCGGCGGCAACCTGAGCCTGATCACCGACCCGGCGGGCAAGACGCGGCAGTACCTCTATGAACGCAGCGACCTGCCCTGGGCGGTGACGGGCATCGTCGACGAGCGCGGCGCGCGGCTGGCCACCTACGGCTACGACCCGTTCGGCCTGGCCGTGGAGACGCAATGGGCCGGCGGCGCAGACCACTACACGGCCGCCTATGCGACGCCGCCGAAGTGGGACACGACCGACACCTACGATGCGGCCACCAACATCCTGTGGCGCGACCACCACTGGGTGGCGCCGACCGGGCTGACGCTGACCGACCCGAAC